>NZ_JBELQE010000050.1:0-151122 GCF_040270385.1 Methylorubrum podarium
GCGGCGGCCCCCCCCCCCCGCGCCGGCGGGCCCCCCCCCCGCCCCCCCGCCCCGCGCCGGCGCCCCCCCCCCCCCCCCCCCCCCCCCCGGGGGCGGCCCCCCCCCCCCCCCCCCCCCCCCCGCGCGCGGCGCGGGGGGGGGGGGGCGCCCCCCCCCGCCCCCCCCCCCCCCGGCCCGCCCCCCCCCCCCCGCCCCCGCGCCCGCCGCGCCGGCGCGTCCGACCGGCCGCAGCGCTTCCGGCGTCGTTCTGCGCACCCTGAGCGAGCAGGAGCGGGATGCCCGCGCCGCCGCCCTGGCCGACGCGCAGCGCCGCGAGGCTGACGCCCGCGCCCGTGCCGAGGCCGAGGTCAAGGCTCGCCGTGACCGCGAGGAAGCCGAGCGCCGCGAGCGTGAGGCCGCCGAGGCGCGTCGCCGCGAGGAGGAGGAGCGCCGCCGCCAGGAGGACGAACTCCGCCGCAAGGCCGCCGAGGATTCCCGCCGCCGGGCCGAGGAGGAAGCGGCCCGCGCCGCCGCCGCGCCGGCCGCAGAGGAGCCCGCTCCGGCCGAGCCGGCCGAGGCCGCTGCGCCCGCCCAAGCTCCGGCTGCCGCGCCGCACCATCACCGCGGACGTGAAGAAGCCGCGCGACCTGAACTTCATGGCGCGCCCGACGCCGGCACCCGAGCCCGAGAAGGCGCCGAGCCCGACGACCGCCGCCCGCCCCGCGGGTGCGACCGCCGCCGCGCGTCCCGCGGCCCGTCCCGGCGCCGCCGCGGCCGACGAGGAAACGGACACCAAGCGGGTGATCCGTCGCCCGGGCATGCCGCTCAAGATCATCACGCCGCCGAAGACGCCGAAATCGCCGGGCGGCGACCGCAACCGCGGCCGTCTCACCATCGCCAACGCGACCGCCGGCGAGGAAGAGCGCACCCGCTCTGTCGCCTCCTTCCGCCGCCGCCAGCAGCGCATGAGCGGCCACCGGCACGAGGAGCCCAAGGAGAAGATCGCCCGCGACGTGACCATTCCCGAGACGATCACCATCCAAGAACTCGCCAACCGCATGTCCGAGCGTGCGGTCGACGTCATCCGTCTGCTGATGAAGCAGGGCCAGATCCACAAGATCACCGACGTGATCGACTCGGACACCGCCCAGCTCATCGCCGAGGAGATGGGACACACGGTCCGCCGCGTCGCGGAGTCGGACGTCGAGGAGGGTCTGACCTCCGACGAGCCGGATCTGGAGGAGGATCTGGAGCCGCGTCCGCCGGTCGTCACGATCATGGGTCACGTCGATCACGGCAAGACCTCGCTGCTCGACGCGATCCGCGCGGCGAACGTGGTCGAGGGCGAGGCCGGCGGCATCACCCAGCATATCGGCGCCTACCAGGTGGCGGCGCCGTCGGGCGACCTCATCACCTTCATCGACACCCCCGGCCACGCGGCCTTCACCTCGATGCGCGCCCGCGGCGCCAAGGTGACTGACATCGTCGTGATCGTGGTGGCGGCCGATGACGGCGTGATGCCCCAGACCGTCGAGGCGATTCAGCACGCCAAGGCGGCGGGCGTCCCGATGATCATCGCCATCAACAAGATCGACAAGCCGGACGCGAACCCGCAGCGGGTGCGCACCGAGCTCCTGCAGCACGACATCCAGGTCGAGTCGATGGGCGGCGAGACCCTGGAATTCGAGGTCTCGGCCAAGACCGGCGACGGTCTGCCGAGCCTGCTGGAGGGCCTGCAGCTCCAGGCCGAGATCATGAACCTGCGCGCCAACGAGAAGCGCGACGGCGAGGGCACCGTGATCGAGGCTCAGCTCGACCGCGGCCGCGGCCCCGTCGCCACGGTGCTCGTCCAGCGCGGCACGCTGTTCACCGGCGACATCATCGTCGCCGGCGCCGAGTGGGGCCGCATCCGCGCCCTCATCGACGACACCGGCAAGCACATCCCCTATGCCGGCCCGTCGGTTCCGGTGGAGGTGCTCGGCTTCAACGGCACGCCCGATGCCGGCGACCGCGTCATCGTGGTGCCGAACGAGGCCCGTGCCCGCGAGGTCACCGAGTACCGCGCCCGGATCAAGCGCGAGCGCCTGAACGCCCGCACCGGCGGCGCCAACCGCTCGCTCGTCGACATGATGCGCGAGGCCAAGGAAGGCGCCGGCCGCAAGGAGCTGCCGATCGTCATCAAGGGCGACGTGCAGGGTTCGGTCGAGGCCATCGTCGGCGCGCTCACCGCGCTCGGCAACGACGAGGTCGGCGTGCGCATCCTGCTCTCGGGCGTGGGCGGCATCACCGAGTCGGACATCACGCTCGCCAACGCATCGAAGGCGGTGGTGATCGGCTTCAACGTGCGCGCCCACAAGGAAGCGCGCAACGCGGCCGAGCGGGACGGCACCGAGATCCGCTACTACAGCATCATCTACGACCTCGTGGACGACATCAAAGCCACGCTGTCGGGCATGCTGCCGCCGACGCTCCGCGAGGAGCGTCTCGGCGAGGCGCAGATCCTGCAGATCTTCGACGTGTCGAAGGTCGGCAAGATCGCCGGTTGCCGCGTCATGGAGGGTGTGGTCCAGCGCGGCGCCCATGTCCGCCTGCTGCGCAACGACGTGGTGATCCACGAGGGTCGGCTGTCCCAGCTCAAGCGCCTCAAGGACGATGCCAAGGAAGTCACCGCCGGCTACGAGTGCGGCATGTCCTTCCAGAACTACCAGGACATGCGCGTGGGCGATTTCATCGAGTGCTTCAACGTCGAGGAAATCAAGCGCACGCTCTGAGCGGCCCTCCCCTACCGCACTTGCTCAAGCGGGGCCGCGGCGAAAGCTGCGGCCCCCTTTGTTTCCAGACACGAGCCTGACGGTTCAGCGACGTCGATCATCCGATGGCCCAGAAGCAGAATCCCTCCGCCGGTCCCTCGCAGCGCCAGCAGCGCGTGGCCGAACTCGTGCGCCACGCCCTCGCCGAGGTGCTCCAGCGCGGCGACATCCAGGATCCGGTGCTCGGCTCCCACGTCGTCACCGTGCCCGAGGTGCGGATGTCGCCGGACCTCAAGCTGGCCACCGCCTACGTCATGCCGCTCGGCGGCCAGGACGAGGCGCCGGTGATCGCCGCGCTCGACCGGCACAAGAAGATTCTCCGTCAGGAGGTCGCGCGGCGGGTGAACCTGAAATACGCTCCCGAGCTGCGATTCCGCCGCGACGAGACCTTCGACGAGGCGGCGCGCATCGACCAGCTCCTGAGGAGCGAGAAGGTCCAGCGGGATCTGGAAACGGCCCCCCGCGAGGACGACGAGGCCGAACCGGATTCGCCCTCGCGCGATTGATGTTGATCCGGGCGGCCCGATTCCCGCCGCCCGCTCACCCACCGGGCCGCGTGGCGGACCCGTGACAGACCCCCATGACGGGACGAGTCCGTCGAGAAAAAGCCCGTCGATCGAGGACAGGATGCAGGACGAGATTTCTTCCGAACGCGCCGCCGAGGCGCCGCAGGGACCGCGCGGCGACATGCGCCGGGACGGACCGCCGCGCGCCGGGCGCCGCCCGCAGCGCGGTCGCCCGCGGCAGGACCGCCCGAAGAAGAACGACGTCAGCGGCTGGGTCGTGCTCGACAAGGGCGTCGGCATCACCTCGACCCAGGCGGTGGCGGTGGTGAAGCGCCTGTTCAACGCCAAGAAGGCGGGCCATGCCGGCACCCTCGATCCGCTGGCCTCCGGCATCCTGCCGATCGCGCTCGGCGAGGCGACCAAGACCGTCCCCTTCGTGATGGACGGCCGCAAGGCCTACCGCTTCGAGGTGACCTGGGGAATCGAGACCGACACCGACGACGCCGAGGGGCGTCCGGTCGAGACCTCGGAGACCCGGCCGAGCCGCGAGGCGGTCGAGGCGGCGCTGCCGTCCTTCGTCGGCGAGATCGAGCAGGTTCCGCCGCGCTTCTCCGCCATCAAGATCCAGGGCGAGCGTGCCTACGACCTCGCCCGCGACGGCGAGGTGGTGGAACTCGTGGCCCGCGCCGTGCGCATCGACCATCTCGCCGTGATCGAGCATCACGGCGACCGCACCGTCATCGCCGCCGAATGCGGCAAAGGCACCTATGTCCGGGCGCTCGCCCGCGACCTCGGGCGCATGCTCGGCTGCTACGGCCACGTCTCGGCCCTGCGGCGCACGCGCGTCGGCCCGTTCGAGGAGGCCACCGCCTGCAGCGTCGCCGCCCTCGAAGAGAGCACGGAGATGCATCTCCACCCGGTCGAGACCGCTCTGGAAGATATCCCGTCGGTCGCCGTCAGCCGCGACATGGGCCTTCGCCTGATGCGCGGACAGCCGGTGATCCTGCGCGGGCAGGACGCGCCGGTGGAAGGCAAGGCCTACGCGACCTGCGGCGGCGTGCTCGTCGCCGTCGGCGACGTGGAGCGCGGCGAGCTGGTGCCGCACCGCGTGTTCCATCTCGGCGGAACGGCCGCGCCGCGAAACTGAGGCAAAGCTCGGCTCCCTTTGCCGAGCGATATATTTACGTTGAGGCAAGATGATCGCGGCGCTTTCATCACGGCCATGCAAGCATAGCCGGCTCTAATTAACCTGGGATCAAGCCCGCACTTCCTAAAAGTCCGCCGACTCCACGGATCGGCGGACTTTTTCATGCGGGTATCTCTTGGCCTCAAGCTGGCGACGGTGGTCGGCCTGCTCGGCCTCGTCGGGGCCGGTATCTCGGCCTTCGCCCTGCGGCAGGCGTCGCAGGAACAGGCGCGGGCCGCTGTCACCGAGTCGTTCTGGGATGCCGGCCTCCAGGCGCGGGGCCTCGCTCAGGCGATCGAGCACGCCGTGGTTCAGGCCAGCGCCGTCTACACCGCGTCCGACACGGACGAGGCGAAGGCGCGGCTCTCGGCACTCCAGACCGCCCTCGGCGAGGTGGAGGCCGCCCGCGGGCCGTTCCTGACCGCCATGGAAGGACACCTGCCGCCGGAGAAGCGACGCAAGCTCGATCTCGCGGTCAAGGAATTCATGGCCTACCAGACGGAGACGGCCGAACTCGGTCTCACGGTCTCGCCTCGCGCCGCGCTGATCCAGGCGACCGACGAGGCGACGGTCAAGAATCGCGAGCGCATGGTGCGGGAGATCTCGGCGCTCGGCCGCGACGTGCTCGCGCGCCTCGACGGACAGCGGGAGGCCGCCGCGCAGGCGCAGCACACCGGGGTGGTCACCCTGATCGCCGCACCGGCCGCGGCACTGATCATCGCGCTCCTCGCCGCGTTCTGGATCATCCGGACGCAGATCCAGCGCCCGCTGCACCGGCTCAAGGCGACGATGCAGGCGCTTGCCGACGAGCAACTCGACGCGACGGTGCCGTTCACCGGCCGCCGCGACGAGGTCGGCGAGATGGCCCGCACGATCGCGCAGTTCCGGGCGGCCCTGATCCAGAAGCGCCAGCTCGACCACGCGGCCCGGGATCGTCTGGCCGAGGACGGCGCCCGCGGTGCGCGGCTCGAGGCGGCGACACGGGCCTTCGAGGAGGAGACGACGCGGGCGGTCAGCGATCTCGCGGGCTCGGCGCAGGCGATGCGCGCCGCGGCGGACCGGCTGCGCGAGACGGCTGGCGACACGACGCTTCGCGCCGCGGAGGTCGCGGGCGCCTCCGAACAATCGGCGGGCGTGGTGGACAGCATCGCCGGCGCCACCGAGGAGCTGTCGAGCTCGGCTCAGGGCATCGGCGAGCGGGTGCGCCACGCGAGCCGCATCGCCGAGACGGCGCTCACCGATGCCCGCGGGCTCGAGACCACGGTCAGCGCCCTGTCGCGGGCGGCGGACGAGGTCGGCGCGGTGGTCACGCTGATTCGCGCGGTGGCCGAGCAGACGAACCTGCTGGCCCTGAACGCGACCATCGAAGCCGCCCGCGCGGGCGAGGCGGGGCGCGGTTTCGCCGTCGTCGCCGGCGAAGTGAAGGCCTTGGCCGGCCAGACCGCGGCGGCGACGGATCGCATCGCCGCCCAGGTCACCGCGATCCAGCAGGCCGCCTGCAGCACCAGCGGCGCCATCGGCGAGATCGGGCAGACGATCGCGCAGCTCAGCCTCATCGCCTCCGAGGTCGCCGCGGCGGCCGAGCAGCAGGGTCAGGCCAGCCACGAGATCGCCCGCGCCATCGCCGGCGCCGCCGCCGACGCCCGCACGGTCTCCGAGAACATCACCGGTGTCCGCCGCGCCGCGGCCTCCAACGAGGAGCGCTCCGACGAAGTCCGCACCGGCGCCGAGCGGGTCGGCGAGGGCAGCGCGGCGCTGCAGGCGGCCATCGCGACCTTCCTGGAGCGGGTGCACGCGGCGTGAATGGGTCTACCCGGCTCGCCCTCGAAGGTTCGGTTCAGCAGTCCTTCCCGTCCGACATCGCGATGTGGGCGGCGAAGCCGGTGAGGTCCGCTCTGACCGCCTGAGGGCGCAACTCCATCGACGGGATCGCGTAATCCCCGCCGTTCTGCCGTCGGAACGGGATGGGGGATGTCTCGAACAAGGTCCGCATCCGGCGTTTCAATGCAGCGGCGGTGGTGCCGAAGGTGGCATCGTCCATCCGGTCGGCGCGATAGACCACGAACGGCGGCAGCACGTCGTAGCCCGGATAGAACAGCACGCCGTGATGGATGGGGAAGAGAAGGTCCTCGATCGGCCCGTTGATCCCCCGAGGACCATAATGCGACGGCCAGCCTCCGGCCGTCACGATGAGCATCGCGCGCTTGCCGGCGAGCGTGCCCTCGCCGTAGCGATCCCCCCAGCGCGTCTCGCTGTGCTCGCCGACGCCGTAGGCGAAGCCGCACGCGTAGACCCGGTCGATCCACCCTTTCAGGATGGCCGGCATGGAGAACCACCAGAGCGGAAACGCCAGGATCAGGGCGTCCGCCCAGAGGAGGTCGTCTTGCGCGGCGGCGACATCCTTGGTGAGATTCCCGGTGGCGAACGCCGCGCTGGACGCCGCCGGTACCCGCAAACGTTCGGAGGCAGGCAAGGCCGGGAAGTCGCGCCGGTCGACGGCGCATTTCCACCCGATGGCGTAGAGATCGGTCACGCGGACGTCGTGGGTGTCCGAGCGGAGTTCGGCGACGGCCGCATCGCGCAAGGCGTTCGTCAGCGATGCCGGATCGGGATGGGCGGAAACGACGAGGATCTTCATGCCTGCGGCTCACCGGAGAAAGGTGGCGCGAGGCTAGGCGCGTCCGGATTCATCCGGTAGCTGAGGGCAACGGATAGGATCATGCCGCCGAATGGATCGATCGGGCGTCACGCTGGAACGGATGCGCAGCTTCGCTCGTGTCGTCGAGCGTGGCAGCCTGTCCGCGGTGGCCCGCGAGCAAGGGGTGGGGCAATCGACCATCTCGCGGCATGTCGCGGACCTCGAAAGCGCGCTCGGCGTCACGCTCCTCAACCGGACCACGCGGCGCATCACCCTGACGGACGAGGGTCAGCGCTTCCATGCCGAGGCGCGCACGATCCTGCGGCTGGTCGATGAGGCGACGGACGGAGCCCGGAGCGCCGGCGGCGGTTTGACCGGCATGGTCCGCGTGTCCTGCACCGCCGCTCTCGGGGTCCGGCATGTCTGCCGAATGCTCTTCGCGATACAGGATCAGCATCCGGAGATCGTGGTCGATCTCAGCCTGTCCGACGCGCGCATCGACCTCGTGCGGGAGGCGGTCGATGTCGCGATCCGTCTCGGACCGCTGGTCGATAGCTCGATGCAGTGCCGGACCATCGGTCAATCACGCCGCGTCCTAGTGGCATCCCGCACGTATCTCGCGAGGCACGGGCGCCCCGAGACGCCCGGCGACCTGAGCCGGCACGCTTTCATCCGCATGAGCAATGTCGCCGGTCACGCCATGCTCCAGCTTCGCCGGCCGGATGGAACCGAGGTCCTGATCCCCTTCGAAGGTCACCTGCTGGTCGATCACGGCCTGGCGGCCCGCGAGGCGCTGATCCAGGGACGCGGGATCGCGGCGGCCCATCTCTGGCTCATCGACGATCTGCTGGCGGCCGGCACGGTCGAGCCGATACTGCCCGATTATAGGCCCGAGCCCGTACCGCTCTCGCTTCTCATCGTGCCCGGTCGCACGCGCATCAGGCGCGTCCGCATGCTGGTCGACTCGATCGCGGCCTCCTTGGCGGCGCTGCCGGGGCTCGTCCAGGAGTGATATGGTTTCCGGGTGATCCCTTCGGCTACCGCCTCTCTCCTCCCCCTTGTGGGGAGGGGACAGGCCGAGCGATGACCGAGGCGTTCAAGCGGAAACCGTATGATGTCTGGATTCATGGCCGCGCGAGCCATCGGCAATCCGCTCGACCGGCTTGCCGCCGGTTCGCCTCGCCCGACGGCCCTATCCCCGAGGCGGTAGCCCGGCCTCGATGATCCGCGCCCAGAGCGAGGCGCCGTAGGGGATGGCCGCGTCGTTGAAGTCGTAGTCCGGGTGGTGCAGGCCGGCGGAATCGCCGTTGCCCATGAAGATGTAGGCGCCCGGCCGGTGCGCGAGCATGTAGGAAAAGTCCTCCGCCGCCATCATCGGCGCCACGTCCCGCTCGACCTGCTCCTCGCCGACGACCTGGGCGGCGATGCCGGCCATGAAGTCGGTCTCCGCCGGATGGTTCTCGGTCGCCGGGTAGCCGCTGGCGAAGTCGATGCGCGCCCGCGCGCCGAAGGCGGCGGCCACGTTCTCCGCGATGGCGGCGAGCCGCTCGCGCATCAGGCCGCGCACGGCCGGCGTCAGCGCCCGCATCGTGCCGCGCAGCTCCGCCGTCTGCGGCAGGACGTTGAACGCCTCTCCCGCCTCGACCGCGCAGACGGAGACGACCGCCGAGTCGAGCGGGTCGATGTTGCGGGCGACGATGGATTGCAGGGCGACCACGATATGGCTCGCCACCAGCACCGTATCGACCGCCGCCTGCGGCAGGGCCGCGTGCCCTCCCCTGCCCTCGATCAGGATCGTGAAGCGGTCGGTCGAGGCCATGATCGGGCCGGGGCGGATGGCGAAGGTGCCGACCGGCTGGCCGGGAATGTTGTGCAGGCCGTAGACCGCCTCGACGCCGAAGCGCTCCATCATCCCATCCTGCACCATCGCCTCGCCGCCGCCGCCGCCCTCTTCGGCCGGCTGGAAGATCAGCACCGCGCGGCCGTCGAAATCGCGGGTCTCGGCGAGGTATTTCGCGGCGCCGAGCAGCATGGCGGTGTGTCCGTCGTGGCCGCAGGCGTGCATCTTTCCCGGCACCGTCGAGCGATAGGGAAGGTCGCGAAGCTCCTGGATCGGCAGCGCGTCCATGTCGGCGCGCAGGCCGATCGCCCGGTTCGAGCCGTGCGCCCGACCGCGGATCACCCCGACGACGCCGGTCCGGCCGATCCCGGTGACGACCTCGTCGCAGCCGAAAGCGCGCAGCTTCTCCGCCACGAGACCGGCGGTGCGATGGACGTCGTATTGCAGCTCGGGATGAGCGTGGAGATCGTGCCGCCAAGCGGTGATCTCCTCCGAGAGATCGGCGATGCGGTCGATGACGGGCATGGATCCAACCTTTCCGGAGGGTTCCAGCAAGCAGAAGGCCAACCGCGGGTCAACGGCCAAGCCTCAGCGCGTCCCCGCCCCTCCCGCCAGATCGTCGAGGATCGGGCAGTCGGGGCGGTCGTCGCCGCAGCAGCGCTCGGCCAGATGTTCGAGGGTGCGGGCCATCGCCTCCAGCTCGCCGATGCGGCGGCGCAGGTCGGCGACGTGGTCGAGCGCCACCGACTTCACCGCCGCGCTGGCGCGGGAGCGATCGTGCCAGAGCGCCAGCAGGTCGGCGATCTCCCGCATGGAGAATCCGAGGTCGCGCGCCCGGCGCACGAAGCGCAGGGCGTGCAGGTCGGCCTCGCCGTAGACGCGGTAACCCGAGGCGGTCCGGCCCGCGGGGCCGAGCAGGCCGGTCTCCTCGTAGTAGCGGATCATCTTGGCCGAGACGCCGGTGGCGCGGGCCGCCTCGCCGATGGTGACGGATCGCTCGCTCATGTATCGGCTCCCGCCCGCCGGAGGCGCAGGGCGTTGCCGACGACGAAGACGCTGGAGAGCGCCATCGCCCCGGCCGCGAGCACCGGCGAGAGCGGGGGCCCGCCGAAGGCGACGAGCGCGCCGGCGGCCACCGGGATCAGCGCGGCGTTGTAGGCGAAGGCCCAGAACAGGTTCTGGCGGATGTTGGCGATCGTCGCCCGCGACAGGACCACGGCCTCGACCAAGCCGCCGAGCGCGCCGGACATCAGCACCACGTCGGCGCTCTCCACGGCGATGTCGGTGCCCGTGCCGATGGCGATGCCGATATCGGCCTCGGCGAGCGCCGGGGCATCGTTGATGCCGTCGCCGACGAAGGCGACCGGTCCGTGCGCCCCGCGCAGGCGGCGCAGGGCAGCCACCTTGCCCTCGGGCAGCACTTCGGCCTCGACCTCGGTGATGCCGAGCGAGCGGGCGACCGCCTCGGCGGTGGCGCGGGCGTCGCCGGTCAGCATCGCCACGGTGATACCGCGGGCGCGCAGGGCATCGAGGGCCTGCCGCGCATCCGGCTTGACCGGGTCCGCCACCGCCACGAGCGCCGCGAGCCGACCATCGACGGCGGCGAAGATCGGGCTCTTGCCCTCACCCGCGAGCCGGGCCGCCTCGCTTTCGAGCGCCCCGGTCGCGATGCCGAGCCGTTCCATGTAGCGGCGGCTGCCGAGCGCCACAGGCCGTCCCTCGACCTGGGCCGAGACCCCGTGACCCGGCACCGCCTCGAAGGCTTCGGCCTCGGGGATCGCCCCGGCTTCCCGCGCCGCCGCGGCGACGGCGCGGGCGACCGGATGCTCGGAGCGCGCCTCGACGGCGCCCGCCAGGGCCAGCACGCCCTCCCGGGAAAAGCCCGGCGAGGTGACGAGATCGGTCAGGCGGGGGCGGCCCTCCGTGAGGGTGCCGGTCTTGTCGAGGGCGACGACGCGGGCGTCCTGCAGCGCCTGGAGCGCCGCGCCCTGGCGGAACAGCACCCCGCGCTCCGCCGCCCGGCCGGTGCCGACCATGATCGAGACCGGCGTCGCCAGCCCCATGGCGCAGGGGCAGGCGATGATAAGCACGGAGATCGCCGCGACCAGCGCGTGGCCGAGCGCCGGCGCCGGCCCGAGGACGAGCCATGCGAGGAAGGTCAGCGTCGCGATCCCGATGACGGCGGGCACGAACCACAGGGTCACCCGGTCCACGAGCGCCTGGATCGGCAGCTTGCCCCCTTGCGCCTCCTCGACCATCCGCACGATCCGCGCCAGCGCCGTGTCGGCGCCGGTGCGGTCCACGGTGAGGTCGAAGCTGCCGGTGGTGTTGAGGGTGCCGCCGACGACGCGGGCGTCCCGGCCCTTCTCCACCGGGACCGGCTCGCCGGTGATCATGCTCTCGTCGACGAAGGAGGAACCGGAGGCGACGGTGCCGTCCGCCGGCACGCGCTCGCCGGGGCGCACCCGGACTCGGTCGCCGACCCGGAGGTCGGCGGCCGGCACCTCGCGCTCGTTCGCGCCGTCCACCAGCCGGGCCGTCTTGGGCGAGAGGTCGATCAGCCGGGCGATCGCCGCGCCGGCCCGGCCCTTGGCGCGGGCTTCGAGGGTGCGCCCGAGCAGGATCAGCGTGACGATGAGGACACTCGCCTCGAAGTAGAGATGCGCCGACCCGTCCGGCAGCCATGCCGGGGCGGCGGTCGAGACCAGCGAGAACAGGTAGGCCGCGCCGGATCCCAGGGCGACGAGGGCGTTCATGTCCGGATGGCCGCGCAGCAGGTTCGGCACGCCGATCCGGAAGAAGCGGCGGCCGGGCCCGGCCAGCACCAGGGTCGCGAGCACGGCCTGGAGCCAAGCGAGAGCGCTTGCGCCGACCACGCCCGTCACCGCGTGGTGGAAGCCCGGCAGCAGGTGGCCGCCCATGTCGAGCACGACGACCGGGCTCGACAGCACGGCCGCGACGATCAGGTCGCGGCGGAGGGCGGCCGCCTCCCGCTCCTGCCGCTCCTCGTGCGAGCGGTCCTGCCCTGCCGCGAGCGCGCGCGGCTCGTAGCCCGCCCGCCGCACCGCGGCCTCGACATCGCTCACCGAGACGGCCCCGGCGGCGTGGCGCAGCTCGGCCCGGCCGGTGGCGAGGTTGACGCTCGCCGAGACCGCACCGGGCAGCGCCAGGAGCGCGCGCTCGACCCGGCCGACGCAGGAGGCGCAGCTCATGCCCTCGACGGCGACGGCGGTGACGGTTTCGGGCACGTCGTAGCCGGCCTCGCGGATCGCCTCGACGGCGCGCGACGGCGGCGTGCCGACCGGGAGGGCAAGGCTGGCACGGCCGGTGGCGAGGTTGACGGCGACGTCGGACGCACCGGGCAGGGCGGCGAGCGCCCGCTCGACCCGGCCGACACACGAGGCGCAGCTCATGCCCTCGACGGGCAAGGTCAGGCGGAACGCCGCCTTCGACGCGGCGGGCTCGGACGGCATGGCGGGGTTTTTGAGAAGCGTTTCCATGCCGCCTCAGGTGGGCCTTCCCATCATGGGAAGGTCAAGGGGTCGTCTACGTCACCACGCCATCTGGCGGCAGGATTCCTCGCAGGCGCGGCAGGCGGCGACGCAGGCCTCCATGTCACCGATTTCCTCGCAGGAGCGTGCGCAGGCCGCGCAGATCTCGGCGCAGGCACCGCATTGGTGACGATGGACGGCGCTGCCGATCAGCATCAGCTGGGCGGAGGCCTGGCACGCCTCGGCGCAGGAGAGCATGAGCCGAAAATGTTCCGGCTCGACATGCCGACCGCCGACTTCCAGGCAGTGCTGGGACGCCATGCCGAGGCAGGTCTGGTAGCAGGTAAGACAGGTCTCGATGCAGCGCTGCATCTCGGATGATAATCCGTTCATGGGCGGTGCTCTTCGTTGTCAGTTTAGGGCCGTCATACGGCTCTTTCTGCAACCGAGCCGGGAGAAAGCCGTTCCCACACGGACCTGAGACCGGGAGGGCTATTCTCGGATCGCGGGCTCCGACGGCACCGTCTCTCCCGTCTCCGGCCGATGCTCCGGCAGGCTCACCCGCACGGTCGTGCCCTGGCCCGGCTCGCTCTCGATGACGAGCTTGCCCCGGTGGCGGTTGAGCGTGTGCTTCACGATGGCGAGACCGAGCCCCGTCCCGCCCTGCTGGCGGCTCGACGCCGTATCGACCCGGTAGAAGCGCTCGGTCAGGCGTGGGATGTGCTCGGCGGCGATGCCCGGCCCCTCGTCGCGCACCCGCAGCTCGATCCGCGTCCCGCGCCCGCCGGGCTCCTCGACGCGGTGGAGCGAGACGGCGACCACCCCGCCGCTGCCGCCATACTTCACCGCGTTCTCGACGAGGTTCTCGACGACGCGCAGCAGCTCGTCCCGGTCGCCGAGCACGGGAAGCGGCCCGTCCGGCCGCTCGACGCTCAGTGCGACGCCGCGCTCCTGGGCCAGCGGCGCCTGCATATCGACCATCTGCCGGGCGATGCGGCCGAGATCGACGATGCGGGTCGGCACGACGTGCTCGTGCAGCTCGATCCGCGAGAGCGAGAGCAGGTCGTCGATCAGTCCCGTCATGCGCTGCGCCTGGGTGCGCATGATGCCGAGGAACTGCTCGCGCGCCCGGGGATCGTCCCTCGCCGGGCCCTGCAGGGTTTCGATGAAGCCGAGCAGGGCCGAGAGCGGCGTGCGCAGTTCGTGGCTCGCGTTGGCGACGAAATCGACCCGCATCGCCTCCAGGCGACGCGCTTCGGTGAGGTCGCGCAGGAACAGCACGATGTTCGCCTCGCCGCCGCCGGAACTGTCGGAGAGCGGAAGGGCGCCGATCTGCACCTCGAAGGCGCGCTCGGTCGGGACGCGGGTGGCGTACTCGGTCCTCACCGGCGCCCCCGTGCGCAGAACCTCCTCGATGCCGTCGAGGACATCCGGCGAGCGCAGGGAGAACGAGAGCGGGTGGCGCAGCTTCAGCCCCGGCAGGAGGCGCCGGGCGGCCGGGTTGGCCTCGATCACCACCACGCGGCGATCGACCAGGATGACGGGGTCCGGGATGTTGGCGAGCAGCGCCTCGGCGATGGCGTGGCGCCGCGGCGAACCGGTCTCGGAGGGCGGCAGGATCGCCGCCTGCCCGCCGCGCCCGAGCAGACCGCCGATCAGGAGGGCGAGGCTGGCGGAGATCATCAGGGCGGTATCGACCGTCCCGCCGAGCGCCTCCGCGGAGACGATCACGGCCACGGCGACGGTCGCGCCGAGCCACATCGGACGGGCCTGGTTCGCGGGCATGGCGCGTCAGGAGACCGGGCGGGTCACGGGTCGTTCGCCGCCCGGCGCCGCCGCAGCCGCTGCATCGCTTCGTAGAGCCCGAGCATCAGCAGGGCGAGGACGAAGGGAACGACGTAGTAGCAGACCCGGAACAGCAGCAGCGAGCCCAGCACCGCCTCGCGGGGCAGGTAGGAGAGCGCGAGCAGGATTGTGGCCTCGAACACGCCGATGCCGCCGGGCGCGTTGGAGGCGATGCCGAGCATGGCGGCGAGGACGTAGATCGCCAGGAAGGTCGTGAAGGCGAGGTTCATGCCCTCGGGCATCAGCATGTAGAGCACGGCCGCCGCCGCGCAGACGTCGCCGATGCCGACGATCATCTGGCTGAACGAGACCGTGGCGCCCGGCAGTTCGAGCTGCCAGTGGCGGACCTTGATGTAGCGCCGCTTCACCGAGACCCAGGCGAGGTAGCCGAGCACGAGGCCGAGCGTGCCGAAGCCGAGGATCTGGTTGAGGCGCGCGGTCGTGTTGACGCCGATGCTCTGGAAGGTGAGGCTCGCGAGCTGCCCCGCCTCGATGATGAGGCTGAAGCCCAGCACCACCCCCATCCCGAGCCAGAAGGTGAAGCCGGCGATCACCGTCAGCGCGGCGATCTTGGCGGCGGAGAGGCCGCGCTTCGAGTAGATCCAGTAGCGGATCGTGGCCGCCGTGATCAGCGGAAAGCCGAGGGTGAAGCTCACGGCGTAGCTCGTGAACGAGGCCAGCGCCGTGATGCGGTAGGGCATCTTGAGCCGAAGCTGACGCAGGGCGAGCGCGTCGTAGCAGGTCAGGAACAGGTAGCTGACGGCGACGAACAGGAAGGCCTCGCCGAGCCGGCCCGCGGCGACGGCGGTGAAGGCCGTCCGCAATTCGGCCCAGCTGATCTCTCCCGAGAGCTTCCACAGGACGCCGAGCGAGGCGAGGATGAGGACGAGGCTCGCGGCGGTGCCGATCCAGGCATAGCGCCCGCGCTTCGATGCCGGCTGCGATCCGGCGTCAGCCTCGCGGCCCGCATCGGCCGGCTCGGCCTCCGCGACCGTCCTGTGCTTCCCGGCAGGTTTCATGTGAGAACGGCGTCCGCCTCCGCTGGTCGACCGCAGGATGCATTCGGCACGGGTCGTCCCGGGCGGTGTCGGTCCCGAACCGCCCCCGCGCATTTAGGAGCTTCGATCGCCAAAGGCCAGGGAAGGGCGACGAACACGGGACTGCCCTGCACGGGGAATGCGGCCGAAATCACGCGATCTTGGCCTTTACGGCGCCTCAGCGAGATGCGTGGCCGCCTGTCTCAGCCCCGCCAGGATGCGCTCGCGCACGCTGGGCGCGGTACAGACATAGGTCGGGCTCGGATGCGGGATCGGCACGACCGGCAGGTCCGGCCGCAGGGTGGCGAGCGGCGCCGAGGCCTCCCGCGCGAAGCGACCGGCCGGAACCACGACGGCGAGCCGCGGCAGCAAAGCGAGGAGCGGGGCGAGGTAGGGCGCGGCGGCGGCCGCCTCCGAGCGGCGCGGAGCGCGGTTGAGGGCGCCCGGCGCGTGGATCACCCAGGGCACCGCGTTCCAGATCAGCGTGTCCCGCCGCGCGATGCCGGCCTCGCTCAGAAAGCGGAACAGATTGGCGGCGGTGCCCGTCGCGTTGTCGCGGGAGACGAAGCCGGTGCGGCCGATGGAAGGCCCCGGCGTCTCCAGGAGCAGGAGCAGGCGCGCCTCGACGCCGCCGTCGAGGGGATCGGGGTCGGGCACCTCGGCGCCGCTCTCCGCGGCGATTCTTTGGGCGAGCGACCGCAGCGGCCGGACATGGGGCGCGTCGGCCATCGCCCGGCGCGCGTCGAGGACGGCGGGGTCGCGCAGGCTCTTCGGCGCGTCAGGCGAATCCGGCATCGCGCAGATCGGGCGGGAGCCGGCCCTGCAGGTGGAAGCGCTCGATACCGTCCTCCGCCGCCAGCCGATCCCGCAGCCCCTCCGGGCCGCCGAACTGGAAGCCGATCTGCGACGCGTAGGCGACGCAGGCCTCCGCCTTGCGCCGCCCGGCCTCGGCATCGAGGCGCACGATCTGCTCCGGGAGATGCGCGAAGATCGCCCGCAGCGGCTCCTTCGGCTCGGCGGTGCGGACGGTGTAGGGGAAGTCGCGCCACCACAGCACCGGCAGCGGCGGCTGCGCGCCGCGGAACGCCCGCACCACCTGCACGTGATCGACATGGCCGCCGACGGCCTGCGGCGCGAGGATCAGGTCGGGTCCGGTATCGGCCACCAGCCGCTCGAAGGCGTCGGCGAGATTGGCGCCGATCCGGTCGTCGGAGCGGAGCTCGGCAAAGAGTTCGGGCGCCGAGGCGTAGCCGCGATGCGGCGCTTCGCGGAACGGCAGGTGGACCGGCGCGTCGATGCCGAGCGCCCGGGCCGCGGCGCGATCCTCGTCCCGGCGCAGGGCCATGTAATCGACCTCCGGCGCCAGCCCCTTGTCGAGCTGGCAGGCGAGCGCGAAGCCGCGCGGATTCATCACCGAGGCGGTGAAGACCGTCGCCATGACGACCTGCCATCCTTGCGCAGCGAGCCGCGCCAGGGTGCCGCCGGCCGAGAAGACCGCGTCGTCGAGATGCGGCGAGATGGCGAGTGCGGTGCGCATCACAGCAGGTGCGGCTCCTTGCGGAAGCGGCAATCCGGATCGATCGGCAGCGTCTCGGGGAAGTCGGTATGCGGCCGCTCGCGGGCGACCTGCGCGTAGACCTCCATGATCTGCCGGCCGACGGCCGTCCAGGAATAGACCCGGCGGCACTCTTCGAGCCCGCTCTCGGCGAG
Source organism: Methylorubrum podarium (assembly GCF_040270385.1). Classification (NCBI taxonomy): domain Bacteria; kingdom Pseudomonadati; phylum Pseudomonadota; class Alphaproteobacteria; order Hyphomicrobiales; family Methylobacteriaceae; genus Methylorubrum; species Methylorubrum podarium. Next base: position 17,043 of record NZ_JBELQE010000050.1, read on the forward strand.
GCGTCGGTGCAGATCCTCGTCCTCGATCAACCGCCGCAGGGCCTGGGTGAGACCGCGCACGTCGCCGGGATCGACCAGCAGGCCGTTCTCGCCGTCGCGCAGGCAATCCGAGACGCCGACCGAGTGGGTCGAGACCACGGCGAGCCCGGCGGCCATCGCCTCCAGGATCGTGTTGGAGAAACCCTCCGCGTAGGTCGGCGAGACGAACACGTCCGCCTCGCGGTAGAGGTCCGGCACCGTGTCGTAATCGGCGTAGCCGGTGAAGCGGACCTGGGCCGAGGTGAAGCCGATCGCGTCCGCCTTCTCGCGGGCGGCCTCGACATCGGGGCCGATGCCGGAGATCGCCGCATCGAACGGCACGCCGGCCTCCCACAGCCGCTCCAGGGCATCGAGGAAGTCGAGTACGCCTTTCCGGCGATCGACCCGGCCGTGATAGAGCAGCCGCACCGGCTCCTCGTCCTCGCGCTCGGCCCGGAAGCGCTCGCCGGGGGTGAAGCGGGCGGTATCGACGGCACCGGGGACGATGGTGAAGCGGGACGGATCGGAGCCGAGCCGGTCGCAGACCTCTCGCACGAAGGACTGGCCGCCGATCAGCAGGGCGTTGGCATGGGCCAGCACCTCGACCATCGCGCGGCGGTGGGTCTCGCAGCAGGAGCCGACCCAGTGGCCGTCGCCGCCCTGGATCGAGACCACGGTCGGCACGCCGAGGCGCTTGCCGGCCAGCAGCACCGCCCAGCCGGTGGGGTAGCCGTACTGCGCGTGCAGCACGTCGAACGGCTTCTTCGCGTGCTCGGCGCAGATGGTTTCGACGATCTCGTCGATGTCGCGCTCGAAGTTCCCGTCCGCCTGCTCGCCCTTCTGTTCCAGGCCGATGACGTGCACGCCCGGCACCGGCGGCGGCGGGCCGCCGCCATAGACCCGCGTGCCGAATTCGTCGCCGCGATATTGCGAGATCATCGTCACGTCGTGGCCGGCGCCCGCCACCTCGCGCAGGAGGTTCTGCGCGTAGACGCTCATGCCGGAGATCGCCGGGAAGTAGCGGCGGCTGACGAAGCAGATTCTCATGGATGCGGCAGTCCCGGAACGGCGGTCTCGCGCGGCGCGGCATCCGGCGCCGGCAGGCCGGGGCCGGGTCGGCGGCAGGTGCGCAGGTATTCGAGGGCTTGGCCCACCATCACGTCGGCTCGGTGCGAGTCGCGCGACAGCTCCACGCAGACGAGTTTCTGGAAACCGATCGCGTCGAGCGCGTCGAGCACCGCGGGCACGTCCATGTCGCCCTCGCCGAAGGGCAGGTGGATGTGCTCGCCCCGCTTCATGTCCTCGATCGCCACCGTGCCGAGGCGCGGCGCGAATTCGTGCAGGGCCGCCGCCGGGTCGCGCTCCCCCGTGACGAGGCAGTGGCCGGTATCGAGGGCGAGCGACAGACCGGGCACGTCGAGGGCGGCGAAATCGTCCAGCGTCTCGATCAACATGCCGGGCTCGGGTTCGAGCGCCGCGACGACGCCCTTCTCGGCGGCGAAGTCGGCGACCTCGCGCAGACCCTCGATCAGCCAGCCCTTCGCGTTCTCATGATCGACGCCCGGCTTCGGCACACCGGCCCAGAACGAGACCGCCTCGGAATTCAGGATCTTGCCGATCTCGACGGCGCGCTTGAGGAAGCCGATGCGCCGGGCGCGCCCGGCGGCGTCGGCGGTGACGAGGGTCGGCTCGTGCTTGGCGGTCGGGTCGAGCAGGAAGCGGGCACCGGTCTCGATCACCGAACCGAGTTCGAGCCGGTTGAGGATGCTGGCGATGCGGTCGGCCTCGGCCACCCAGGTCTCGGCAAAGGGGTCGAGGTGGTGGATGTCGAGGGTCAGCGCGACGCCGTCGTAGCCCGCATCCTTGATGAGGCGGATCGCGTCCTCGATGCGGTGGTTGGCGGTGCCGTTGGTGTTGTAGGCGAAGTGCAGGCTCATGCCGACCTCCGCTCGGCTCGCCGACCCTGGCGCTCGTAGCGGAACGGCGCGTGGTGCGATTCCGGCTCGCGGTAGAGCGGGTAGTGCGAGCCGACGATGGTCTCCGCCAGCGCCACGTCGAGGAGCGGCTGACCGCCGAAGCGCTCGATGGCTTCCGGCGTCAGGCGCACGGGCAGGAGCGTGTCGGTCGGCGTGCCGAAGCGGATCAGCGGATGGTCGCGGTCGATCAGCTTCCGCGTGTTGCGCTCGCCGATCCGGTAGTAGCTCATGGTCTCGACTTCGAGCCCCGGCACGATCGCCTTGACGACGCCGATCCCGCCGCCGGGCGGGGAGCAATCGACGTAGAGCACGTCGAAGCCCGCCTCCTCCAGCCGCTCGCGGGCGATCGTTCCGCGGGCATGGCCGTCGGGCGCCGGTGTTGTCGGCAGTTCGGAGAAGGCCTTGGTGCTGCGCTCGGAATAGACCGTGCCGCTCAAGACCTCGCGCAGCTCGGCGGCGGGCATGTCGAGCCAGGCGAGCATGGCCTGGAGCGCCCGGCTCTCCTCGAGATCGAGGCTCGGCAGCGCCTTCTGGATGAAGGCCTCGACGTATCCGGGGGGCGCCACCGTGTCGGCGAGCGCCAGCGGCCCGTGCCCGAAGGTCTTTCGCACCCGCGCGGCCTGGAATTCGAGGAGCGCCTTTCGCAGGGCCCGCTCGCGATCCGGATCGCAGGCCTCGCCGCAGGCCGAGAGCGCGACCGGACAGGGTGTGCGGGCCGGGTCCACGTCGTAGCCGACGACGTAGAGGTTGGTGAGGCCGAACTGGTCGGTGGCGAATTTCGGTAGCGCCCGGATGCCGAGGCTCTCCAGCCGGTCGAGCATGCCGCGAGTCTCGGGGCCAATCCCGTCGAGGTCGAGCATCACGCCCTGGTCGAGGGCGCGGAACAGCAGCCCGTTGCCGTCCCGCTGCAGCAGTTCGAGCAGCCCGTGGCCGAGGGCGAACTCCACGTCGGGGCCGGCGCCGAGGCCGTTGGTGATGAGGTTGGTGAAGGGCTGATAGCCCTGGCGCAGCTCGAAATAATCCGTCGCGGCGATGTCGAGCGGCATCCAGACGGATTCGCCGGTGCGCGCCCGGATCGCCTTGGTCCAGTCGAGAGGGGTGTCGCGGCCGACGGGCGAGCCGGCCGGCAGACACAAGGTCAGCGGGTCGGCGACGGAGGCGGCGCCGTAGACGCGCACGAGGTCGGCGTAGGAGACGGCCGCCTGATTGTCGCCCTTGCGCGGCAGCAGCGCGACGGAGGGCATCAGGTTCTCGGCGATCTCGGCGACCGCGCCGATCAGCGCTTCGTCGTCGGTGGCGCCGTAGCCGATGCCCGACGGCATCGCGCCGACATAGAACGGGTCATCGAGGAAGAGCGCCACGAACCAGACCGGAATCCCGGTGCGGTCGAGCCCGGCCAGATTGAAGCCGACGATCCGGCCCTCGGGCAGCACGTCGAGATAGGCGCGCACCGCCTCGGGCAGACGCTCCGGCAGCCCCTCGATCCGGCGCGGCGCCCCGCGGCGATAGGGGCGCGGCGCGGCCAGGCTCGGGTGGTGGGCGCGGTCGTCCCGGTCGAGGGCGTCGGTCGCTGTCATGTCCGTCCTATCAGCAGCGGCGGACCGGTCCGTCTCCCGCCCGCGCCCTCGTCCTGAGGTGCCGCGCAGCGGCCTCGAAGGATCCTCCAGATCCCGCGCGATGGGCTGGAGGATCCTTCGAGGCTGCGCTTCGCTCCGCACCTCAGGATGAGGGCGCGGGTGCGATCGTCCGGTCTCCTCCCAGATATTGTCAGGCCGCGTCGCGGCCAGCGGGTGTGCCCGCCGCCGCGTAGGCGCGGGCGATCAGGCGCATGGTGTGAAGGTCGCGCTCGGCATCCCAGGCCGCGCGGGTCTCGGGGTCGTGCAGGGCACGGCCGAAGGCGCGCACCTGTTCGAGGAAGGGCGAGGCGTTGCGGTCGAAGACGATGTCCTCGACCCGGCCGTCCGCCCCGTCGGTGAAGGTGACGCTGCCGCCCGCCGTCTGCCCCATCGTGTCGATGGCGGTGAGCAGGCCCTTCGTGCCGACCACTTCGAGCCGGCGCCGCGGCAGCGCGTCGGGGCAGTTGTAGGCGACGTTGAGCTGGGCGAGCGCGCCGGACTCCGTGCGGCCGATCAGCAGAGCCCCGTCATCGACGGCGTAATCCTGCGCTCGGGCCTGGGTCATGGCGGCGATCTCGGCGATGGGTTCGCCGACGAGGAAATCGACGAGGTCGATGCCGTGGGGAGCGAGGTCCATCAGCGCGCCGCCGCCGGCCTGGGCCGGATCGATGCGCCAGTTGTCCTGGCCGCGGAACGAGGTCCAGGCGCGGTCGAGCCAGCAGGCGTAGACGATGCGCACCGCCGTCACCGTGCCGAGTCTGCCCGCATGGATGAGGTCGCGCATGGCGCGGTGGCCGGGATGGTGGCGCTGGTCGAAGGCGGTGCCGTAGAAGGCCCCGGACTTTCGAACCGCCGCCGCCATAGCCTCGGCATCGGCGAGCGAGGCCGCCATCGGCTTCTCGCAGAGGACCGCCTTCCCGGCGGCGCACAGAGCCTCCACGGCGCTGCGATGGAGATGGTTCGGCGTCGCGACGTAGACGGCCTCGACCTCCGGCTCGGCGATGAGGCCGGCGAGGTCGGCATGGGCCCGCGCGCCCTCGTCCTCCGCCGCCGCGCGGGACGCTTCGCCCGGATCGGCCACCGCGACGAGGCGATGCCCGGCGGCGCGGATGCCCGGCGCCATGTAGTCGCGGGCGACCCAGCCGTAGCCGACGATGCCCCAGCCGACGCTCGCGTCCATCACCAGCGCTCCGGCAGATCGACATATTCGCGGCGGCGCACCCGCGCCGCCTCGGGCGCATCCGGCTTGCCGCTCCAGTCGATGGCCTCCGGGCCGTCCGAGTGGAGCGGGTAGGTCGCCTGCGGCGCGTATTCCGCCTCGTAGCGCTCCGACGGCCAGCGGATGGCGAATCCCCCGTCGTCGGGTGCGTAGAGGGGGTTGAGATGCAGGGCCGCGCCCGGCGGTGGCAGCGTGATGCCGTCGATGAGCGCGCGGGGGGCCGGGCGCATGCCGGGGCCGGCCACGACGGAGAAGGCCTCGCAGGTTCGCAGGTCGCGCGGTTCGCGCGGCTGCGGCGCGCGGGCCTCGACCAGGGCGCGGGTCAGCTCGGCGTCGTCGTAGACGAGCCCGTCCGGAAACAGCTCCTCGATCTCGGCCGACGAGATCGCCTTGCCGGCGGAGAATCCGGGCCGGCCGCTGTTGTGGATGTGGCTCAGGGCGAGCCAGCCCTCCTCCCCCGCCGTCTGGCGCAGGCACGAGAGGATGCCGGGCTTGTCGTCGAGGAAGTAGAAGGCGTCGTTGCAGATCACGAGATCGACCGGCGATTCCGGGATCGGCCAGTGCGGCGCCGCAGCGTCGAAGCAGACGAACTGCGCCTTCTCGCCCACCACCCAGTGCCGGGCGACCCACAGCTTGGCGAAGACCACGTCCGCGCCCGCGACCTTCACGCCGCGGCGTTTCAGCTCGCGCAGGTAGTGGCCGATGCCGCAGGCGAGCTCGAAGGCGCAGACCGGGCTGTTCCAGTGCGCCTCCAGCAGGCTCAAGCCCGCGAGGAAGGTGGGATCGCTCCACCGGTTGACGAAGTAGTCGCCGACGCGGCCCCAGCCGAGCCAGTCCACGGCCTGCCGCAGGGAGGCGTTCGCGCGCTCGCGCACCAGCCGGCGCAGGGCGTCGGGGTCGGCCGGCGGGCCGGTCCACCAATCGTCCTGATCGGCGAGCAGCAGGACGAGGGCGTCCTCCACCCGGTCGTGATCGAGATGGTCGAGGGCCGCCGCGACGAGGCTGTCGCGGCCGGTGCGGAGATAGGGAATGCCGTCGATGACGGGCCAGCGCGCCCCGGTCTCGACGTCGCGCAGGGCGTGCGCGCCGTCGGGCTTGAGCCTGTGGCCGGTCTCCGGCGAGAGGAGATCGAAGGGGATCATGATCCTGGTTGCTGCCGGACAGCGCGTGAGGTCACGGGATGCGCATATCGGTCAGAACGCGATCCTGGAAAGCCTTGACCGGTCCGGCATGGACCAGTTCCATCTCGCCGAGCACCGTGTCCATGGTCAGCGAGGCCGCCCGCAGGTGCTGGGCGATCTGCAGGACCCGGTCGATGGAGTCGGCGGCGTGGAAGGCGCGGCCCTCCGCGGTCGCGTCATCCGGCAGGACGAGGCGGGCGGCGCGGATCATCTCGCGCAGCGGCGGCTCCAGTTCCTCCAGCGCCCATTCGGAACAGCGCCCGACGATCGGCCAGAGATGGTCGCCGAGCAGCATCTCGCCGGTGAAGCCCGCATCCGGCATCGCCGCGTTGTGGAAGTGGTGCGCCATCGCCGCGAGGAACACCGTGGTCGGGTCGGCCCGGTAGAACGGGCTCAGCAGCACGCCGTAGACCGCCACGACGAGGCAGTGCTCGGCATGGTTTTCGGGCGGCTCCAGGAGGATGCGCGGCTTGCCGGGGCAGGTCACCCCGGCCCGCGGTTGCTGCGCCAGGGCGCCGACGAAGCCGGGCACCGGTCCCGCCGCAAGGTTGGCCGGGTTCCGCAGACAGCTTTCCAGCCGCTCGCGCAGACCGGCATCGAGCGGCGCGGCCACGGCCTCGAGACCCGCGACCAGCACCGCGGCGGTCTGCGCCGCGTCGAGGCCGGCCGCCGCGAGGAAGGCCGCGTCGAGGTCGCAGAGCCGCGCCGCGGCGAGCGCCTTCGCCGTGATGTCGAGGGCGACCGTCTCGGGCGCGGCGCCGCCCGTCAGCGCCGACCATCCTTGCGCGAACAGGCGCTCGGCGATCGAGCCGGCGCGCCCCGCCGAGCGGACGCGCTTCAGGTCGCCGAGTTCGACCAGCAGCTCCCGCATTTCGACGGGGGCTGCCGGGCCGGTCTGGGAAAAACCCGTCACGGGCGCGAGCCCTTACTGCTGGACCCCCAGCCAATCGAACAGCATGCGCTGCTGCTTGCCGAAATCGTGCTCCGGCCCGTGGCCGTTCTTCACCATCGGCGCCTTGAAGAAGGTCGAGAGCTGCTCTTGCACGCCGCCGTCGCCGCGGGTCTTGGCGAGATCCAGCACGCGGGCGATCTCGATGACGAGGGGGGCTGCCAGGATCGAGTCCTTGCAGAGGAAGTTCACCTTGATCTGCATGCGCTGACCCATGAAGCCGGTGACGTCGATGTTGTCCCAGGCTTCCTTGTCGTCGCCGCGCGGGCGGTAATAGTGGATGTGGACCAAGTGGTCCTCGACCGGGTAGCCGAGGATCGAGTCGAGCACCGTGCCCTTGGTGTTGAGCTTCGACTGCAGCGAGTTCGGGTCGTTGAGGGCGAGACCGTCGCGGTTGCCGAGGATGTTGGTCGAGAACCAGCCGTCGACATGGAGCTGGCGGGCCTTCAGGGCGGGGGCCAGCACCGTCTTCATCATGGTCTGGCCGGTCTTGCCGTCCTTGCCGGCCACCGGGACGTTGAGTTCGCGGGCGAGTTCCAGGAGCGCCGGCACGTCGGCGGCGACGGAGGGCGTGAAGTTCGCGTAGGGCACGCCGCTCTTGATGGCGGCGTAGGCGTAGAGCATCGCCGGCGAGATCGACTCGTCGCTCGAATCCAGCCCCTTCTCGAAGGCCTCGGCGGAATTGAGAGTCGGGTCGGCGAGGTCGGGCCAGCGCTCGGTCGAGGCGAGGTTGATCACCACGACGTCGTCGAGATTGCTCTCGCTGCGGAAGCGGTTGAGGTCGTTGGCGATGACCGAGACGGTCTCGCGGTGGTCCTTGGCGACGATGCGGTTGGCGCCGTCGATGTTCTTGCAGAACTTGGCCGAGCCGACCGCCGGCCAGGGGGTGATGCCCTTGAGGGCCTGGGCGCCGTTCTCGATGTCCTCGCGGGTCAGCACGCCGTGGCCGGTGGCGGCGGAGGCGAGGTCGTCGCCATTCAGGTCCCAGCCGCCGAAGACGAGATCCTTGTAGTCGGCCATGCCGGCGACGGGCACACCCGCGAGCGGCAGGCCATCCAGACGGTTCGAGCCCGATTTGATGGTTTCGATACCGGCGATGGCTGTCGTCGCGACCGCACCGCCCATGCCAACGAACGCCACTCCGACGCGTCGACCGGTCTGAATGCCCATGGGAACTCGATCTTTCTGCTGTGGCGGCGCTGGCGCCTTAGGATGAGCCTTAACTGGCCGCCGCGCGGCCCATGACAACTGTGACCGACCTAGAGCGTTCCGGCGCCGACCCTGCCATCTTTGCCGCAGGGCACCTTTCGCCGGAACGGCACCGATTGGTTAAAATATCGTAAACACAATGGCTTAACGCTGCATTAACGGGAACACGTTTGGATCACGCGGTGGTCCCATTGTGGTCACACCCGGCGGCGAAACCTCCGCCGGTCAAAACGAAGCCCGGCACGAGAAGAACGCCGAGGCATCAACAAGGAAGACCGATGGGGGTTTACCCGGAGCCGGCGCGCTGCGCCGACGACGTGAGCCGACTCGTGCCGTGCGGGTCGAATGTCACCAACGAGGCCGCCCCGCGCCCGTCGCGCGGTCGTTCGCCGCTCGTGCGCAGCCTCGCCGCCGTGACCGCCAGCGTCACCCTGCTGATGGCCGCGCCGCAGGCCGTGTCGGCCTACGAGAACGCGAAAGTCTCCGCATCGATCCCGATGATGGTCCGCGCCGACCTCCGTCCCGCCGGAGCTGATGCGGAGTGGGGCGGCACCGCGCTGCTCGGCCAGGATGGCGGGATCAGTGCTTCGATCGAGCGCATGCAGGCTTCGCTGAACAATCCGCGCCCCGACACCGACGACGAGATCCTGCGCTTCGGCGACATGAGCGTGCCGCGCGCGCTCGTGGAGACGATCCTGAAGGCCTCCGAGGTCACCGGCGTCGATCCCGTCTACATGATGGCGCTCGCCGACAAGGAGTCGAGCTTCGATACGAACGTGAAGTCTTCCGCGTCCTCGGCGCAGGGCCTGTTCCAGTTCGTCACCGGCACGTGGCTGGAGATGATCCGCCAGTACGGCGCCAAGCACGGCCTCGCTGCCGAGGCGGCGGCCGTGAAGGGGCAGGGCTCGGGCATCACCATCGCCGACGGCGCCGTGCGCAAGCGGGTGCTCGACCTGCGCAACGACCCCTACGTCTCCGGCCTGATGGCGGGCGAATTGATCAAGCGCGACCGCAGCCGGATCGAGGCCCGGATCGGCCGCGAGTTGAAGACGACCGAACTCTACCTCGCGCATTTCCTCGGCACCGCGAGCGCCGGCAAGTTCCTCTCGCTGAGCGCCGAGGATCCCGACAAGGTCGCCAAGGCCGCCTTCGGCCGCGCCGCGCGGGCCAACCGAGCGATCTTCACCGCCAAGGACGGGGCCAAGCGCCGCAGCCTCACCGTGGCGGAGGTCCACGAGAAGCTGGACGGCATGATCGACCAACGCATGAGCCAGTATCAGGCGATCGCCGACCTCGCCCAGCAGCAGGCCGACGAGCCGGCGACGCCGATCCTCGACGCCCGCCTGCGGCTCAACGAATCCGTGGCACCGTCGCTCGCGCTGCACACGGTGCAGTAGAGGCGATCGGACTCACCCCCACAACTCGGGCAGCGGCGGATGGACCGTGCTGCCGTCGTAGCGCAGGGCCGGCTCCCGGTCCTGGGCGAGCAGCAGCGGCCCATCGAGATCGACGTAGGCCGCGTGATGCGCGATCAGCATCGCCGGCGCCATGGCGAGCGACGAGCCGACCATGCAGCCGACCATGATCTCGAAGCCGCGCGCCCGCGCCTCGTGGGCGAGCTTCAGCGCCTCCGTGAGGCCGCCGGCCTTGTCGAGCTTGATGTTGATCGCGTCGTAGCGCCGGGCCAGGGCATCGAGACCGGCGCGGTCATGCAGGCTCTCGTCGGCGCAGATCGGGATCGTACGATCGATCTCGGCCAGGAGACCGTCGTCGCCCGCCGGCAACGGCTGCTCGATGAGGCCGACCCCCGCCGCCGCGCAGGCCATGAGGTTGTCGCGGATCGTCTCGGGGCTCCACGCCTCGTTGGCATCGACGATGAGGCGGGAATCCGGCGCGCCGCGCCGCACGGCGGCGATCCGCTCCGGATCGCCCGCGCCGCCGAGCTTCACCTTCAGCAGCGGTCGGTGCGAGGCCGCGCGGGCGGCCTCCTCCATCGCCTCGGGCTCGCCGAGGCTCAGAGTGTAGGCGGTGGTCACCGGACGCGGCGCGGCGACGCCCGCGAGCTCGTGGGCCGGCGTGCCGGTGCGCTTCGCCTCGAGATCCCACAGGGCGCAGTCGAGGGCGTTGCGGGCCGCGCCCGGCTTCATGCGTTCGGCAAGATCGAAGCGCCCTCCCCCGCCCGCGAGCCATCCGGCCTGCTGTTCGAGCGTCGCGGCGACGCTCTCGACCGTCTCGCCGTAGCGGGCATAGGGCACGCACTCGCCCCTTCCCCGAAAGCCGCCGTCCTCGATCGTCGCGACGACGACGACCGCCTCCGTGCGGCTGCCGCGGGAGATCGTGAACGATCCGGCGATGGGGAAACGCTCGACGGCAACGGTCAGACGCGGCATCGGCAGCCCTCCCTCAGGCCGGGAACTCGGCGGCGATCCGGTCCACGATCCCCTCGACGCCGAAGCGCACGGGATCGGTGGCGGGCAGACGATGGACGGCTTCCGCCTCGCTCAACAGGGCGCGCGCCTGCGGCTCGGCAAGCGCCTCCGTGTTCACGGCGATGCCGACGGGACGGATGCCGGGATTGGTGAGTGCGCCGCACCGGATCGTTAGGTCGATCACCTCCTGGATCGTCGGCAGGCTCGCCTCGACGCCGCGCATCCGGGTGCGGGTCGGCTCGTGGCAGACGACGAAGGCGTCGGCCTGGGAGCCGTGCAGAAGGCCGAGGCTGACGCCGGCGAAGGAGGGATGGAACAGCGAACCCTGCCCCTCGATCAGGTCCCAGTGATTCGGATCGGCGGCGGGGGCGACCCACTCGACGGCGCCGGAGATGAAGTCGGCCACGACCGCGTCGATGGCGACGCCCCGGCCGGAGATGAACACGCCGGTCTGGCCGGTGGCGCGGAAGTCGGCATCGAAGCCGCGCTCGCGCATGCCGCGCTCCAGGGCGAGCGCGGTGTACTTCTTGCCGACGGAGCAATCGGTGCCCACGGTCAGCAGGCGCCGGCCCGGACGCTTCGTGCCCTTGCCGGTGGGGAAGGTCTCGGTGGTGTGGCGAACGTCGTGCAGGCTGCGGCCGTTGCGCTTCGCAGCCTCGGCGATCTGCCCGATCGAGCCGAGCCGCACGTGCAGCCCGCTCGCCACATCGAGCCCCGCATCGAGGGCGGCGACGATCTCCGCGACCCAGTGATCGGGCAGGACGCCGCCGGCATTGACGACACCGACGACCATGGTCCTGCAGCCCTTGGCGACCGCCTCCTCCAGCGTCAGGTCGGGGATGCCGAGATCGGCGGCGCAGCCCTCCATCCGCAGCTGGCCGACGCACCATTCCGGCCGCCAGTCGTTGATGCCGTAGGCCGTCTTGGCGGCGAGCCGGTCCGGCACGTCGCCGAGGAACATCAGGTAGGGAGTGGCGATCTGCATGGGCGATGGTCCCGTCCGGAGCCAAGCTCCGCCTGAGAACGCCTCTATGCGCGATCCGTGCCCGATGCGCGAGGGAGGAGCGCCTCGCGCCGGTCACAGACTGTCCTCTCTCGAACGGAGCGGCGCGGTTGCGAACCTTGAATTTCCCAATCGTCATTCCGGGTTCCGCTGCGCGGCCCTGGAATGACGGTATTTGAATATCCAAGGTCGGGCTTGAGGACTTCGGCCGAAGATCGAAGCCCTGATCACCTTACTCCTCGATCCGCCGCACCGCCCCCTTCGCCGCGCTGGTGGCGAGCATGGCGTAGGCACGCAGCGCCGTGCTGACCTTGCGCTTGCGCGGGGCCGCCGGGCGCCAGCCTTCCGCCTCGCGAATCGCGCGGCGCTCGGCCAGCATCGCCTCGTCCACGGCGAGGTGGATGCGGCGGTTCGGGATGTCGATCTCGATCCGGTCGCCCTGCTCCACGAGGCCGATCAGCCCGCCCTCAGCGGCCTCCGGCGAGACGTGGCCGATGGAGAGGCCCGAGGAGCCGCCGGAGAAGCGGCCGTCGGTGACGAGCGCGCAGGCTTTGCCGAGGCCCTTCGATTTCAGGTAGCTCGTGGGGTAGAGCATCTCCTGCATGCCGGGGCCGCCGCGGGGGCCCTCGTAGCGGATCAGCACGACCTCTCCGGCCTTGACCCGGCCATTGAGGATGCCGTCCACCGCCGCATCCTGGCTCTCGAAGACGTGGGCGGTGCCGGTGAAGGTCAGGATCGAGGCATCCACCCCCGCCGTCTTCACGATGCAGCCGTCCTCGGCGAGGTTGCCGTAGAGCACGGCCAGCCCGCCGTCCTTGGAATAGGCGTGCTCCGCGTCGCGGATGACGCCCGCCTCGCGGTCGAGGTCGAGCTCGTCCCAGCGCGAATCCTGGCTGAAGGCCACTTGGGTCGGCACGCCGCCGGGCGCCGCGCGGAAGAATGTTTGCACGGACTCGCTCTGGGTCTTCTTCACGTCCCAGCGGTCGAGCGCCTCGCCGAGCGTCCCGGAGCCGACATTGCCGACGGAGCGGTCGATCAGCCCGGCCCGGTCGAGTTCCCCAAGGATGCCCATGATGCCGCCGGCCCGGTGCACGTCCTCCATGTGGATGTCGGCCACCGCCGGGGCGACCTTGCACAGCACCGGCACCCGGCGCGAGAGCCGGTCGATATCGGCCATGGTGAAGGGCACCTCCCCCTCGTGCGCCGCGGCGAGGAGGTGCAGCACCGTGTTGGTCGAGCCGCCCATGGCGATGTCGAGCGTCATCGCGTTCTCGAAGGCGGCCATTGTGGCGATCGAGCGCGGCAGCACGCCGGCATCGTCCTGCTCGTAGTAGCGGCGGGCGAGATCGACGATCAGGTGCCCGGCCTCGACGAAGAGGCGCTTGCGGTCGGCATGGGTCGCCAGCGTCGAGCCGTTGCCGGGCAGCGAGAGGCCGAGCGCCTCGGTGAGGCAGTTCATCGAGTTGGCGGTGAACATGCCCGAGCACGAGCCGCAGGTCGGGCAGGCCGAGCGCTCGATGATCGCGACGTCCTCGTCGGAGACGCGGTCGTCGGCGGCCGCCACCATCGCGTCGACGAGGTCGAACTTGCGGGTCACGCCCTTCATCACGACCTTGCCGGCCTCCATCGGGCCGCCGGAGACGAACACCGCCGGGATGTTGAGGCGGAGCGCCGCCATCAGCATGCCGGGGGTGATCTTGTCGCAGTTCGAGATGCAGACCATGGCGTCGGCGCAGTGCGCGTTGACCATGTACTCGACCGAATCCGCGATCAGCTCGCGCGACGGCAGCGAGTAGAGCATCCCGTCATGGCCCATGGCGATGCCGTCATCGACCGCGATGGTGTTGAACTCCTTGGCGACGCCGCCCGCCTGCTCGATCTCGCGGGCCACGAGCTGGCCGAGATCCTTCAGGTGGACGTGGCCCGGCACGAACTGCGTGAAGGAATTCACCACGGCGATGATCGGCTTGCCGAAGTCGGAATCCTTCATGCCGGTGGCGCGCCACAGGCCGCGGGCGCCGGCCATGTTGCGGCCGTGGGTCGTGGTGCGGGAGCGATAGGCGGGCATTTTTTGCTATATCGATGTTGAGCGGACATCCGGCGGCTGAACGTTCATCCAAGCCGGTCCCTCATCCTGAGGTGCCCGCGAAGCGGGCCTCGAAGGATCCTCCAGGGACCGCGCGCGATCTGGAGGATCCTTCGAGGCTTGCGCGGTCGCGCAAGCACCTCAGGATGAGGTCGAGAGTAGGATCGGCGCCTTATCAAACCACCGCGGCGTGCTGCGCGTGCAGCCGGACGGACGCCGCCGACAGCTTGTTGAGCGCCGAGAGATACGCCTTGGCCGAGGCGACCAGCGTGTCCGGGTCGGCGCCGCGGGCGGTGACCGAGCGCTCGCCCGCCTTCAGGCGTACCGAGACCTCCGCCTGCGCGTCGGTCCCCTCGGTCACGGCGTGGACCTGATAGAGCTCCAGCATCGCGTCGTGGGGCACGATGGCGTGGATCGCGTTGAACACGGCATCCACCGGTCCGTTGCCGTCCGCCTCCTCGGTGAAGGTGCGGCCGTCCATCTCGATCTTCATCGTCGCGCGCTGCGGACCCCTCGTGCCGGCGATCACCGAGAGCGAGACGAGCTTGATCCGGTCGTGGGCGGTGGCGAGCTTCTCGTCCACCAGCGCCTCGATATCCTCGTCGTAGACGTGCTTCTTGCGGTCGGCGAGATCCTTGAACCGCTCGAACACGTCCTGGAACTGGTTGTCGGAGAGCGAGATGCCGAGCTCGGCCAGCTTCGACTTGAACGCGGCCCGGCCGGAATGCTTGCCCATCACCAGCGAGGTCTTGGCCAGGCCGACGGATGCCGGGGTCATGATCTCGTAGGTCTCGGAATGCTTGAGCATCCCGTCCTGGTGGATGCCGCTCTCGTGGGCGAAGGCGTTCCGGCCGACGATGGCCTTGTTGTACTGCACCGGGAAGTTCGCCGCATGGCTGACGAGCTTCGAGGCGCGGGTCAGCATCGTCGTGTCGATCCCGGTGTCGTAGGGCATCACGTCGGCGCGGGTGCGGATCGCCATGACGATCTCCTCGAGCGCGGCGTTGCCGGCCCGCTCGCCGATGCCGTTGACGGTGCACTCGATCTGTCGCGCGCCGCCCTCCAGGCCGGCGAGCGAGTTCGCCACCGCCAGCCCGAGGTCGTTGTGGCAATGCACGGAGAAGATCGCCTTGTCGGCGTTCGGCACGCGCTCGCGCACGGAGCGGAACATCGCGCCGTATTCCTGCGGCGTGGCGTAGCCCACCGTGTCCGGCAGGTTGATGGTGGTGGCGCCCGAGCGGATCGCCGCCTCGACGCAGCGGCAGAGGTAGTCGATGTCGGTGCGGGTCGCGTCCATGGCCGACCACTCCACGTCCTCGACGAGGTCGCGGGCCTGGGTCACGGTCTTCAGGATGATCTCGATCACCTCGTCCTGCGTCTTGCGCATCTGGTGGGCGAGGTGGATCGCCGAGGTCGAGACGAAGGTGTGGATACGGCCGCGCTCGGCGTGGCGCACCGCCTCGCCCGCGCGGGCGATGTCGGCGGGGATGGCACGGGCGAGCCCCGCCACCGTGGCGCGCTTGGTGCGCCGGGCGATCTCGGAGACGGCCTCGAAATCACCGTTGGAGGCGATCGGGAAGCCCGCCTCGATGATGTCGACACCCATCCCGTCGAGCAGCTCGGCCACCGCCAGCTTCTCGTCGAGGGTCATGGTGGCGCCGGGGCATTGCTCGCCGTCGCGCAGCGTCGTGTCGAAGATGACGACGCGGTCCTTCGCGCTCTGAGTGGTGTTCGCCATGGGTCTTCGTTCCTCGCAGCCGACGCGCTCGACTCCTCGGGAGCGGCGCCGGAATAGCCTGTCTTCCGGTTGACGAGCGGCATCCCCTGAGAGCCCAGGCGGTCGCGCCCGGACGGCCCTCAGGGGCGGCTAAGAAGCAGGCCTACGAGAATGAGCGCGCAGGACGACGCGGCCGCGAAAGCGGCGCCACCGTTCGTCTGCACGGAGCGGCCAGGGGCCACGCTCGATTCTCCTCAGAGGCTGACTCGCCGGCAGACCGCCATGCGTTCAGGGAGGCGGTATGTACCGATTGGCGGGGATCGTGACAAGCGCAAGCCAGCCCTGCGATTGACCACCTCGTCCGACCCGGCGCACAACCCCGAGGGCCAAGCTTGGCCGCAGCGAACGCCCCTCTTGCAACTGGAGAGACCTGTCGTGCCCGGGCCGCTTTTCCGTTTCGCCCTGATCGCCGCAATCGGCAGCTGCCTCGGCGCCTGCCAGTCGAGCGCGCCGCCGCCGGTCGCGGCCGTGGCGGCGGCCCCCGCGGCCGTCCTCGCACCCCTGCCGGCCGGTGCCGGCTGCGGCCCCAGCATCGCCCGCACGCAGGCCATCGTCGAGACCGACGTGAAGACGGGCGACCTCTCCGCGCCGGTCGGCACGCGCTTCAGCGCCGACCTCTCCAAGGCGGCGGGCGCCTGCGCCGCCGGTCGCGAGGGCGAGGCGATGAGCCTGCTCGCGGCGGCCAAGGCGCGCTACGGCTATCGGTAACGGCCGGGCTTTCAGCCCTCACTCCGGGAAGACGCTCGCGAGATAGGCCTGGACGAAGCCCGGCATCCGGGCCGCGTCGATATCGGCCCGCGAGCGGGCGATGACGCTGTGCGCGAGCTCCGGCTCGTCCTCATGGCCGCGATGCGCTTCGATGCGCGCCTTCAGCGCCTCGGCATCGCTCTCGAAGCGGACCGGGCGCAGGAAGGCGAGTTGCCCGTCGCCGCGCAGGAGCACCCATTCCTCCTCGGCGCCCTCGGGCAGAGTGAGACCGGTTTCCTCCAGGAACTCGCGCGCGGCGCTGCCGGCGAGATCGACGATGCCGTCGTCGCGCAGGTCGCCGGGATCGGGCGTGCCGCAGGGGAAGTAGATCTGGCCGGCATTGGCGGTGTGGGCGCCCATCAAGCCGAGCAGCACGGCGCCGTCCCGGCTATGCGGGACGATCGCCGCGAAGGCGTTGGCCACCAGCGCGTCCGGCACGGCCGCGTCGCGGAAGGCGATGAAGCGCGAGTAGCGCACCTCGAACAGGCTCACCTCGCAGGCGCCGTCGGTGACGGTACAGCCGCTGGCGAGGTAGACCGGCCCGTCGAACAGGCCCGGCGTCCTCGCCTTGCGCCGCTCCCAGTTGCGGTCGATCGCCTCGGCGTTGTCGCGGGCCCAGGCCCAGTCGTGATCGACCCGCCGAGCCGAGACGCGCCGGAGCGGCGTGACGCTGAAACCGGGCGCGGCGTCGCCCGCGATCTCAACCGACACGCAGCACGCCCTCGCTCACCACCACGGCCTGCCCGCCGATCTCGACGGAGCGGAGGGCGCCCTCGCTGATGACGAGCTGCAGGTCGATCGTGCTCGGCCGCCCCATGGCGACGCCCTGGCGGATCACCACGTCGTGGGTGCCCTCGCCCAGCGGCTCGAACTGCATCAGGGCACCGGCGAAGGCGGCGGCGGCGCTGCCCGTGGCCGGGTCTTCGGCGACGCCGAGATGGGGCGCGAACATCCGCGCCTGGTAGCGATGCCCGACCCCTTCCGGATCGAGGGCGTAGAGGTACAGGGCGTCCGCCTGCCCCTGCGGGAACATGCGCTCGAACCGGCCGGCATCGAGCCGGGCGCGGGTCAGCGCCTCGCCCGAGGCGAGCGGCACGAAGGTGAAGGAGGGGCCGGCGCCGTGCCGGCTCGGCTGATGGCGGTTGAAGCCGATCTCGGCGGGCTTGAGCCCGAGAACACCGGCGAGGGCATCCTTCGCCCGGGCCTCGCCGAAATAGGTCGGGAGAACCGGCAGCTTGAAGCGGGCGCGGGCGCTGCGGCCATCCTCCGCCGCCTCGACGGCGCAGGCGAGCGTCCCGATCGCCTCCTCCAGGCCGAAGGCGGCGGCATCGACCAGGGCCGCCGCCTGCCGCTCGGCACGGTCGCGCAGGGCGAGGAGCACCGCCGTGCCGACGGTCGGATGGCCGGCGAAGGGCAATTCCCGGGCGGGGGTGAAGATGCGCAGCCGCGCCCGGTGACGCGACTCCTCCGGCGGCAGGACGAAGACCGTCTCCGACAGGTTGAACTCGCGGGCGATCGCCTGCATCGCCTCCCCGGTGAGCCCCTCGGCATCGAGCACCACCGCGAGCGGGTTCCCGGCGAGCGGCGTGTCGGTGAACACGTCGAGGGTGGCGAAGCGGCGTTCCAGCATCACGGCTCCTTTGAGAGCGTTCAGACGACCTCGACGGGGAAGGCGAGACTCGGCGCGACGAATTCCTCCTGCGCCGCGACGGTCAGCAGCTCTTCCGAGCCGGCCTCGGCCGTTTTGCGCAGGAGGCCGTGGATCGAGGCCGCCGCCATGCCGAGTGCCAGCGCCGCCGAACGGGTGCGCAGGTAATGCACGAGATAGAGCGCGGCGACCGCGTCGCCCGCCCCCGAGACCGCCTTCAGGTCGAGCCGGGGCGTGCGCACGCGCCAGAACGAGCCGTCCCCGGCTGCCAGCATGTCGATCGCGTCGGGCGGCGTCTCGGCGGTGGCAAGCGAGGTGACGAGCAGGACCCGCGGCCCGAGCGCCATCACCGAGGCCGCCGCCGCCTTGGCCGCCTCCAGCGTGTCGCTGGGCGCGCCCGAGATCAGGTCGAGCTCGAACTGGTTGGGGGTGAGGATGTCGGCCGCGGGCACGGCCTGCGCCCGCATGAAGTCGGCGATGCCGGGGCGGACGTAGACGCCGGAATAGGTGTCGCCGATCACCGGATCGCAGCAATAGAGCGCCTCGCGGTTGGCCGCCCGCACGGCGGCGACGGTCCGCAGGATCGCGGTGCCGATATCGGCCGAGCCCATATAGCCGGAGAGGACCGCGTCGCAGTCCTTCAGCGCGCCGCGCTCGGCCACGCCCTGCACCACCTCCTCGACCGCCGGCCCGTCGAAGACCCGCCCGCGCCACTGGCCGTAGCCGGTATGGTTGGAGAATTGCACCGTGTGCACCGGCCAGACCTCGACGCCGAGCCGCTGCATCGGGAAGACGGCGGACGAGTTGCCCACATGGCCGTAGGCGACGTGCGACTGGATCGACAGGACCTTCATGGTGCTCCGGTATCCGCTTCCGGGCCGTGATAGCGCGGCTGAGGGCCGGGCGCATCCGATCCGCGCGGCGACGCGTTACGGCTCGGCCAGACAGGCCCATCCGCCGGAGTGAGTATGGATTTCGACGCCGCCCGCCAATCCATCCTCACCTTCGTCGAGACCTACAAGGCGTGGGCGCCGGTCGTGACGGGCGTGATCGCCTTCTGCGAGTCGCTCGCCGTGCTCTCACTGCTGGTGCCGGCCACGGCGATCCTGCTCGGCATCGGCGCGCTGATCGGCGGCAGCGACCTGCCGTTCTGGCCGATGGTGATCGGCGCCGGCATCGGCGCGGGGCTGGGGGATTGGGTCTCCTACGAGGTCGGGTTCTACTACAAGGACGGTGTGAAGCGCCTCTGGCCGATGAGCCGGCACCCGGAGATGACGGCGAAGGCCGAGGCCTTCCTCCGGCGATGGGGCGCGGGGGCGATCCTCATCGGCCGCTTCATCGGCCCGGCGCGGGCGGTGGTGCCGCTGGTCGCCGGCAGTTTCGGCCTCGCCCGCATCCCGTTCCAGCTCGCGAATTGGAGTTCGGCCTTCGTCTGGGCCTTCGTGCTGCTGGCCCCCGGTGCCGGGCTGCTGACATGGCTGCACTACTGAGACGCCCGATCGAGACGCCATGCGCCGCTTCCCGCCCGAACGCATCGTCTGCCTCACCGAGGAGACCGTCGAGACGCTCTACCTCCTGGGCGAGGATCGCCGCATCGTCGGCGTCTCGGGCTACGCCGTACGCCCGCCGCAGGTGCGTCGGGAGAAGCCGCGGGTCTCGGCCTTCACCAGCGCGGACCTGCCGAAAATCCTCGCCCTCGAACCGGATCTCGTGCTCGCCTTCTCCGACCTCCAGGCGGAGATCGCCGCCAGCCTCGCCCGCGCCGGAGTCGCGGTCCACCTGTTCAACCAGCGCGACGTGGCCGGCTGCCTCGCGATGATCCGCACCGTCGGCGCCCTGGTCGGCGCGGCGCAGCGGGCGGATGCGCTGGCCCGCGGTTACGAGGAACGCCTCGCCGAGGCCGCGGCCGAGAGCGTAGGGCCGCGGCTCAAAGTGTATTTCGAGGAATGGGACGAGCCGATGATCTCCGGCATCGGCTGGGTCTCGGACCTGATCGGCTTTGCCGGCGGGCAGGACGTCTTTCCGCAGCTGAGCCGCGAGCAGGCGGCGAAGGACCGGATCGTCACCTCGGAGCAGGTCGTCGCGGCGGCGCCCGACGTGATCCTCGCCTCGTGGTGCGGCAAGCGCGTCAATGTCGAGCGCATCCGCGCCCGGCCGGGATGGGGTGCCATTCCCGCGGTGGCGGCAGGGCGCATCCACGAGATCAAGTCGCCGCTGATCCTGCAGCCGGGGCCGGCGGCCCTGACGGACGGGTTCGCGGCGATCCGGGCAGCGCTGGCGATGTGACAAAGCGGCCGGTGACACCGATGGGGGCCCGCTGGCAGGATGCACCGACTCGATTCGGCCGCATCCGCAAGCCATCGCCCCCTGATGTCCACAGCCCTCGCCAACATCGTCCTGCCGCCCGATCGCCGTCAGTCGCCGACCGCGCTCAACATCCAGCGCGGGGTGCGGCGGCTTCTGGCCGAGATGGGCTGCGTGAGCCTGCCGGAATTCTCCCTCGCCAACGGACGCCGGGCCGACGTGATCGCCCTGTGCGGGGCCGGGCGGCTGACCATCGTCGAGATCAAGTCGAGCGTCGCCGACTTCCGCGCCGACCGGAAATGGCCGGATTACCGCGACTATTGCGACCGCTTCTTCTTCGCGATCCCCGAGACGGTGCCGGAGACGCTGATCCCGGAGGAATGCGGCCTGATCGTCGCCGATTCCTTCGGCGCGGCGATCCTGCGCGAGCCGCCGGACCATCCCCTGAGCCCGGCCCGGCGCAAGGCGGTCACCCTACGCTTCGCCCATTCCGCCGCCGGGCTCCTGCACGCCCTGGCCGATCCCGGCGCGATCCGTGAGGGTGCCCTCTGACGGCGCGCGCCCGTCGCGAAACGCGCCGAGCACGAACACGCGGATCGCCGAGGAGAGGTTGCGCTCGCCGCGCGCGGAGTCGATCGCGCCGATCAACGCCTGAACCGACTGGCCGCGGTCGCGCGCGATCTCCTGCAACGCGATCCAGAACTCGGCTTCCAGAGACACGCTGGTGCGGTGGCCCGCGATCATCACCGAGCGTTTCGCGTTTTCCCGAATCATACGAGTTCCGGTGGGTCGGTTCGGTCCAGACCCCGCCACCGTCATTGCGAGGCGAAGCCGTGGCAATCCAGGGCGCGACCTTTCCGATTAGGGCGGCGCGCTGGATCGCGTCGGCTTCGCCTCGCGATGACGGAGTGGGGCCAAACCCGAGTGATCAACCGTGAACCGCGTCATTCCTTGTCGGCGTCGGTCAGGCGGTGGCCCTCGTGGCGGGCCTGCTCGATCGCCTTGCGCGTCTCGGCCAGCGTCTTCGCCTTCTTCGGCCGGCCGAACTGGATGCGGTTCTCCGCGGCCTTGGCCTCTTTCGCCGCCTTCTCACGGTCCTTGCGCACTTGCCGCAGGTTGATGATCTCGGCCATCGCGTCCGCCCTCTCGACGACCCGGCGCGGAAGGCCCGCGCCGGGCAGCGAATCTAGCGCTTAATCCGCGCTAGGCGCCAGCATGGTTTCGGGGCGCACGACCCGCTCGAACTCCTCGTCCGTGACGTAGCCGAGCCGCAGCGCCTCCTCCTTCAGGGTGGTGCCGTTCTTGTGCGCGGTCTTGGCGATCTCGGCGGCCTTGTCGTAGCCGATCGAGGGGGCGAGCGCCGTCACCAGCATCAGCGAGCGGCTCATCAGGTCGCTGATCCGGTCGGTGTTGGCCTTGATGCCGACGACGCAGTTGTCGGTGAAGCTGACGGATGAATCGGCCAGGAGCCGCACCGATTGCAGCACCGCGTTGGCGATCACCGGCTTGAACACGTTGAGCTCGAAATGGCCCTGGCTGCCGGCGAAGCTCACCGTGGTGCCGTTGCCGACGACCTGGGCGCAGACCATCGTCAGCGCCTCGCACTGGGTCGGGTTGACCTTGCCCGGCATGATCGAGGAGCCGGGCTCGTTCTCCGGCAGCGACAGCTCGCCTAGCCCCGAGCGCGGGCCCGAGCCGAGCAGGCGGATGTCGTTGGCGATCTTGAACAGGCCCGAGGCGAGCGCCGTGAGGGCGCCCTGGAGGAAGACCAGGGCGTCGTGGGTCGCGAGCGCCTCGAACTTGTTCTCGGCCGAGGTGAAGGGCAGGCCGGTCAGTTCCGCCACCTTGGCGGCGAAGCGCTCGGCGAATTCGGGATGCGCGTTGAGGCCGGTGCCGACGGCAGTGCCGCCCTGGGCCAGCGCCAGCACGCCCGGCAGAGTCGCGGCGATGCGGGCGCCGCCGAGGGCGACCTGGGCGGCGTAGCCGGAGAATTCCTGACCGAGCGAGACCGGGGTCGCATCCTGCAGATGGGTCCGGCCGATCTTGACGATGCCGTCGAACTCTTTCGCCTTGGCGTCGAGCGCCGCGTGGAGGTGGGAGAGCGCCGGCAGCAGCCGCTCCTGCACCTCGCGGGCGACCGCGATGTGCATGGCGGTCGGGAAGGTGTCGTTGGAGGACTGGCCGCGGTTGCAGTGGTCGTTCGGGTGGACCGGCGACTTACCGCCGCGCTTGCCGCCGAGCCGCTCGTTGGCGAGGCTCGCGATCACCTCGTTGGCGTTCATGTTGGACTGCGTGCCCGAGCCCGTCTGCCAGACCACCAGCGGGAACTCGTCGTCATGCTTGCCGGCGACGACTTCCGCGGCCGATTCGGCGATCGCGTCGGCGATCTTCGGGTCGAGACCGCCGAGATCCTTGTTCACCAGGGCGGCGGCCTGCTTGACGATGCCGAGGGCGTGGACCAGCGGCGCCGGCTGGCGCTCGGTGCCGATCTTGAAGTTCTGGATCGAGCGCTGCGTCTGAGCGCCCCAGTAGCGGTGAGCGGGCACCTCGATCGGGCCGAAGGTGTCGGACTCGGTGCGCGTCTCGACGGCGGCGGTCTCTTGCGGCGACATCGTGGCCTCTTCGTTGGCTCGGATGCGGCCCTACTTAACGAAGCACGATGGTAAGCGCGATGCCGCCCCGGAACGGGGGATGACGCATCGCGCACTCCGTTACCGCCGAGGTTGTTCGCAAGGTTGCTCCACTGCCGATGCTGGATACGCTGCCCCTCAGGCCCCCGACGGCTGCGCCGCTGTTCCGTCCCAAGGTGCCGCCGCCGCTGACCCAGCCGCTCGGTCTGTTCGCCTTCCTGCGGAAGGTGCGCGAGAACCCGATCGCGACCTGGATGGACGCGCATTTCGAGGAGTTCGTCGTCGCGGGCGAGACGGCGATGGGGCGCGTGACCGTCGTCAGCGATCCGGCCCTGGTGCGCTACCTGCTGGTGGAGCGCGCCTCGAACTACCGCAAGGACGACCTGCAGAAGCGGGTCCTGGCGCCGGGTCTCGGCGACGGCCTGCTCACGGCGGAGGGCGACGAGTGGCGCCTGCAGCGGCGCACCCTGGCGCCGATCTTCTCCGCGCGCCACGTCGCGGGCTTCGTCGCGCAGATGGATGCCGCCGGCGCGCGGCTCGGCCGGCGGCTCGCCCGGCGTGACGGCGCCACGGTCGATGTCGCCCTGGAAATGACCCGCGCCACCCTCGACGTGCTGGAGCGGACGATTTTCACGCAGGGCCTGCCCGGCGATCCCGACGCGCTCGGCCGCGCCATCACCCGGCTGCTCGAATCGATCGGGCCGATCGACCCCCTCGACGTGTTCGGCTTCCCCGCCTTCGTGCCGCGGCTCGGCCGCCTTCGGGCGCGGCCGGCGCTGCGCTTCTTCGCCGAGGTGGTGGACACGCTGCTCGACGAGCGCAAGGCGGCGCTCGCCCGCGGCGAGGCGCCCCACGACCTGATGACCCTGCTGCTCGCCGCCCAGGATCCCGAGACGGGCCGCGGCCTCACCGACATCGAGGTGAAGGCCAACATCGTCACCTTCATCGCTGCCGGCCACGAGACCACGGCGAACGCGCTGACCTGGGCGCTCTACTGCCTGTCGCAGGACGAGGCGTCCCGCTCCCGCGTCGAGGCGGAGGCCGACGCCGCCGCGGGCGAAGGCGGCGCGCTGCAACTCGACCGGCTGCCCTTCACCAAGGCGGTGATGGAGGAGACGATGCGGCTCTTCCCGCCGGTTCCCTTCCTCAGCCGCCAAGCTTTGCGGGAAGACCGGATCGGACGGGTGAAGATCCCCCGCAACTCGACCGTCATCATCGCGCCCTGGGTGATGCACCGGCACCGCAAGCTGTGGGACGAGCCGGATGCCTTCATCCCCGAGCGATTCCTCGGAGAGCGGCGCGACCGCGTCGAGCGCTTCGCCTACCTGCCGTTCGGGGCCGGCCCGCGGGTCTGCATCGGCCAGAGTTTCTCGGTGCAGGAGGCGACGCTGGTGCTCGCCCAGGTCGCGCGGGCGGTGCGGCTCACCCTGCCCGCGGATCATCCGCCGGTCACGCCGCTCCACCGCGTCACGCTGCGGCCGAAGGACGGGTTGCGGATGCTGGCGCAACGCCGCGCCTGACCGCTCCTCCGGACGAGGAGCGGGCTGCGGCGCCGGGGAAAGAATCAGTTCTTCTTGCGGAAGGCGTCGAGGCTCACGACCTCGGCAGTGCCGTCGCGATCGGTCTTCTCGGCGGCCTCGGGCTTCGCCTCCGCGCCGTCCTCTGACTTGTCGTCCGCCTTGCTCTCCCCCTTGCCGTCGGCCTTGGCCTTGCCGGCCGCGGGCAGCGCCGGGACGATCTTGGGTCCGCCCTGGACCGTGGCGAGGCCCGTGCCCTTCGGCTTGATCTCGGCAGGCTCGGAGGCTGCCCCGCGGGGGCCGGCCTTGGCGGGGACGCTCGGCTGCGCCTCCTCCGTCTGCTCGCCCTCGGCCCCCTCGTTGAGGTCGAACTTCAGGCCGAACTGCACGGAGGGGTCGAAGAAGCCCGACAGCGCGTCGAAGGGAATCAGCAGCCGCTCCGGCACGCCGGAGAAGGACAGGCCGACCTCGAAGCTGTGCTCGGTGACGCCGAGATCCCAGAACTGGTGCTGCAGAACGATCGTCATGTCCTGCGGATATTTTTCCCGAAGGCGCTGCGACATGCGCACGCCCGGCGCCTCGGTGCGGAACGAGATGTAGAAGTGATGCTCGCCCGATAGCCCGTCGCGCGCGGCATCGGTCAGAACCTTGCGCACGACGCCGCGCAGGGCGTCCTGAACCAGGAGATCGTAACGGATCAGATCTTCGGCCATCGGCGCTCGCTTCACCGGTCACGGCCGGGATTGGGCTGCGCCGGGTCGTGGAAATTGAGTGGAGGTTTCTGTTGCCAGGTACCTCCGAACCCCGCCTATGCGGTGCTACCCGCTAGGACTTTAGGTCGGTTTTTGGCACCGCTTACGCGGCGACAGCCACCGGAGCAAAGTTGTCGTTGGCAACTATTGCAAAGGCCCGATAACGGCGGAACCATGCCGAGCGAAAGCTCACCCTTTACGCCCTCGTCGATCCTATTTCGCCCCCGCCGGAACCCAACATCGGAAGGCCGTGCGGCCATCGGTCCTGGGTTCGGGTGGAGGCGCCGGGTACCGCCCCCGGGTCCGATAGGTTTATTGCGAAGAACGTTTATCGCCATAGCCGGCCTTGCGACCGGCCCAGCGAATATAGAGAGGCCGACGGCGGTTTTGAAGAGCGATCCGCGCTCAGACCCGCTCCGCGTTGCGAGCGTGGCCGATATGCCGCCCGCCCCCGCCGACGCACGCCCGTCGATGCCGCCGCTCGCCCGGTTCGGAACGGGCCTGTCGTGGCTCGGCCGGGTGCTGCTGCTGATCGCGATTCCCCTCGCCATCCTGCTTCTCGCGAGCGGGCTCGCCATCGCCATCATCCGGGTCGGCGGCGATTTGCGCCTCGGAATCGATCCCTTCCTCGGCAGCGCCGCGCGCCCGCGCCTGCCGCTCTCCGAGATCGCCGGCCGCGCCGTCGCGATGGACGCCCTGCGGCAGGTGCTGATGGCCCTGCTCGTCGTCGGCCTGGCCGCCTGGGCCAGCGGCGCGGCGTGGCGCCAGCGGCTCGGACTGGCGCGCCCCGCCGAGCCGCGGGCGCCGATGCGGCGGCTCTGGCTGCTGCTGCCGCTCTGGCCGCTGATCCACATCGCCTGGGTGACGACCACCGCGGCGGCGCTCCACATGAATTTCGGCAACGGGGTGCGGCTGTCGCCTTTCCTGAGCCCGCTGATGCTCGGCCTCTGGTTCGCCTTCGTCGTGATCCTGGCACCGGTCGCCGAGGAGTTGCTGCTGCGGGGCGAGACCTTCGCCCGGGCGAGCGCCTTCCTCGGGCCGGCCGGCACGATCGTCGCGACGGCGCTGCTCTTCTGCCTCGCGCACGTTTCCATCGATCCGGGCGCCAAGGGCGCCCTCGCCCGGCCGCTGACGCTGCTGCCGCTCGCGCTCACCCTCGGCTGGCTGCGCTGGCGCACGGGGCGGCTCTGGCCCTGCATCCTGCTCCACGGCTGGAGCAACTTCTGCCTTCTCGCCTACCAGCTCGGGCCGGGCCTGCTGCGCTAGCCGCCTATCGCGTAACCAAGCCGCCGGGAAAGGCGGGACGGCGGGCAGGCCCGACTCGACATCGGCGCGGGCGCTCGCCAGATCTGAGGGGCCATGCGCGCCTATCACGATCTGCTCACCCGCATCCTCTCCGAGGGCGTCCGCAAGGAGGACCGCACCGGCACCGGCACGCTCTCGGTGTTCGGCCACCAGATGCGGTTCGATCTGGCCGACGGCTTTCCCCTGGTGACGACCAAGCAGCTCCACCTGCGCTCGATCATCCACGAGCTGCTGTGGTTCCTGAAGGGCGACACCAACATCGCCTATCTCAAGGAGAACGGCGTCACGATCTGGGACGAGTGGGCCGACGCGAACGGCGACCTCGGCCCGGTCTACGGCAAGCAGTGGCGCAGTTGGGCCAAGCCCGACGGCGGCACGGTCGATCAGATCGCCTGGGTTCTCGACGAGATCGCCCGCAACCCGGATTCGCGCCGCCTGATCGTCTCGGCCTGGAATCCGGCCGACCTCGACCGGATGGCGCTCGCCCCCTGCCACTGCCTGTTCCAGTTCTACGTGGCGGACGGGCGGCTCTCCTGCCAGCTCTACCAGCGCTCGGCCGACGCCTTCCTCGGCGTGCCGTTCAACATCGCGAGCTATGCCCTGCTGACCGCGATGATGGCGCAGGTGACGGGGCTGCGGGCCGGCGACTTCGTCCACACCTTCGGCGACGCGCATCTCTACGCGAACCATCTGGAGCAGACCCGCCTCCAGCTCACCCGCGCCCCGCGTGCCCTGCCGAGGCTGCGGCTGAACCCGGAGGTGCGCTCGCTGTTCGACTTCCGCTTCGAGGACATCGTGATCGAGGGCTACGAACCGCATCCCGCCATCAGGGCGCCGGTGGCCGTCTGATGGGAACGCCCCGCATCTCCCTCGTCGTCGCGATCGCCCGCAACGGCGTGATCGGCCGGGACAACGATCTCGCGTGGCGGATCTCGAGCGACCTGAAGCGCTTCAAGGCGCTCACCATGGGCAAGCCGATCCTGATGGGTCGGAAAACCTGGGATTCGATCGGCCGCCCTCTGCCCGGCCGGCGCAGCCTCGTCCTGACCCGCGACCGCAGCCTGACCATCCCCGGCGCCACCGTCGTGCACGATTGGGACCAAGCGCTCGCCGCCGCCGGGGGCGACGAGCTGATGGTGGTCGGCGGCGCCGAGATCTACAGGCTCGCCCTGCCCCATGCCGACCGGCTGCATCTCACCGAGGTGGATGCCGCGCCGGAGGGCGATGCGTACTTTCCGTCCTTCGATCGCGACGCCTTCCGCGAGACGTTGCGCGAGGCGCACGGACCGGGTGAGCGCGACGAATTCGCGTTTCAATTCGTGGATTTGGAGCGGGCCGCCGATCGTTGACCGGGAAGCTGGCGCATTGGCCGCAGGGCCGGGACGAGTTTCGTCGCTCGAACAGCCGTTGCGGTTGACGCGGTGCGGACCCACCTGCCAGCCTTGACAGGACCGCGCGGCGCCACTCAGGTGCGCGGCGTCCGTGCGGCACCGCAAACGCGTTCTGGCGCTTAGGGAAACCGGCCTCCCCTGCCACCGGCAGGGCGGCGGCGAGGTGGCGGATCGAGTTTAGGGCAAGGGCCTTCCGCATCCGCGGGGGCCGGCTTCAGCAGGAGTTCACGTCGAGAATGCCTTGGAGCAATCAGAGCGGCGGCGGAGGCGGCCCCTGGGGCCGTCCCGGCGGCGGCAATGGCGGCGGCCCCTGGGGTGGCGGGGGCGGCGGCAAGACGCCCCCCGATCTCGAGGATCTGCTCCGGCGTGGCCAGGATCGGCTCCGCGGCGTCATGCCGGGCGGCGGCTTCGGCGGCGGCAAGGGAATCCTGCTCGCGGCGGGCCTCGCGCTCGGCGCGTGGCTGCTGACCGGCTTCTACATCGTGAAGCCCAACGAGGTCGGCATCAACACGATCTTCGGGCGCTATACCGGCCAGTCCGGCGAGGGCCTGCGCTACAACTTCCCCTACCCGATCGGCTCGGTGCAGAAGCCCAACGTCGGCATCGTGAACTCGATTCCGATCGGCTACATCACCACCGGCGGCACAACGCGCCCGCGCGACGTGGCGGAAGAGAGCCTGATGCTCACCGGCGACGAGAACATCGTCGATATCGACTTCGAGGTGCAGTGGCGCGTCAACCCGCTCAAGGCGGAGGACTACGTCTTCAATCTCGCCAATCCGGAGGGGACCATCAAGGCGATCTCCGAGAGCGCGATGCGCGAGGTGATCGGCCGCCGCAACATCCAGGCGATCCTGACCAACGAGCAGTCCAGCATCGCCCAGGAGGTCAAGGAGATCGTCCAGAACGCCCTCGACGAGTACGGCGCGGGCGTGCGCATCGAGGTGGTGCAGCTCACCAGCGTCACCCCGCCTCCGGAGGTGCGCCCGGCCTTCATCGACGTGAACGCGGCGCAGCAGTACGCGCAGCAGGTGCGTAACGAGGCCGAGACCTATGCCAGCCGCGTCGTGCCCGACGCCCGAGGCAATGCGAGCAAGGTGATCCAGGGCGCCGAGGCCTACCGTTCCCAGGCGACCGCCGAGGCGACCGGTCAGGCGTCCCGCTTCCGTCAGGTCTACGATTCGTACAAGGCCGCGCCCGAGGTGATCCGCGAGCGGATCTTCCTGGAAACGATGGAGAAAGTGCTCGGCTCCGTGAACAAGGTCATCATCGATCAGAACGGTGGCGTGGCCGGCGGCGCCAGCGCCGCGGGCGTGCTGCCCGTGCTGCCGCTGCTCGACAGCGGCCGGCCGCAGGCGAACGGAGCGACCAGCCGATGAACAATCCAGCGATTCGGACCGGCCTGATCCTCATCGCCGCCGCCGTGGCACTCGGGCTCTACGCCTCGGTCTTCACCGTCGGGCAGATGCAGCAGGCCCTCGTGCTCCAGCTCGGCCGCGTGCGCGACGTGCTGAACCCGGTCGGCCAGAACAAGCCCGGCCTCTACTTCAAGGTGCCGTTCACCGACAGCGTCGTGCTGTTCGACAAGCGGGTGCTCGATCTCGACCTGCCGGTGCAGACCCTGCTGACCGCCGACCGGCAGAACCTCGAAGTGGACGCGTTCGCCCGCTACCGCATCGTCGATCCGCTGAAGTTCTACCAGTCGGTCGGAACGATCGCCCTGGCGAACCAGCGTCTGGCGAGCTTCACCAACTCGGCGCTCCGCAACGTGCTGGCCCGGACCAGCCGTGACGCCATCGTGCGGACCGAGCGTTCCGAGCTGATGAACACGATCCAGGAGGACGTGAACCGGCAGGCCAAGGGTCTCGGCATCGAGATCGTCGACCTGCGCATGACCCGCGTCGATCTCCCCGCGAAGAACAGTCAGGCGGTCTACGACCGCATGACCTCGGAGCGGAAGAAGGAGGCGACCGACATCCGCGCCAACGGCGATCAGGCGGCGACGCTGATCCGCGCCAAGGCCGACCGCGACGTCATCGTGATCCTGGCCGAGGCCAACCAGCAGCAGGAAGAGCTGCGCGGCCAGGGCGACGCGGACAAGAACCGCATCCTCGCCGAGGCCTTCGGGCAGGACGCGGACTTCTTCGCGTTCTACCGCTCGATGCAGGCCTACGAGCAGGCGCTGAAGGGCCAGGACACGCGGCTCGTCGTGAGCCCCAGCTCGGACTTCTTCCGCTACTTCAACGACCCGCAGGGCCGCCGCCCGCAGGGTGCCCGCAACGGCGCCGCCCAGCCGACGGCGTCGGGCGCCGGCGCCGCCAGCGATGCGACCACCGGCGCGGTGCGCTGAGCGGCCTGCGACCGATAGGACCGATCCGGCCGGCGCCCTTGATCGGGGGTGCCGGCCGCCGAATTTATAAGCCGGCCTGAACCAGGCACTCTCGGAGCTTGAGGAAACGTCCATGAGACCTGCCGCGAACGCCGTCCGGGGCCGAACGCCGTCTCTCGCCCGGCGCGCCTCGTCGGCGCTCGCCGCCGCGGTGCTGGGCGTCACCGTCACGGTCACCGCCCTGCCGCTTCCCGCCTTCGCCCGCGGACCGGAATCGCTCGCCGACCTCGCCGAGAAGGTCACGGATGCCGTGGTGAACATCTCGGCCTCGACGACGGTCGAGGCGAACAACCGGGGCGGCCGCAGCCTGCCGCAGCTGCCTCAGGGGACGCCGTTCGAGGATCTCTTCGAGGAGTTCTTCAAGCGCCGCGGCCAGGGCGCGCCGAAGGGCGACGAGGACAGCCCGCGCGGGCAGACGCGCAAGTCGAACTCGCTCGGCTCGGGCTTCATCATCGACGCCTCGGGCATCGTGGTGACGAACAACCACGTCATCGGCGACGCCAACGACATCCAGGTCATCCTGCACGACGGCACCAAGCTGAAGGCGGAGATCATCGGCAAGGATCCGAAGATCGACCTCGCCCTGCTCCGGGTGAAGCCGACGGCCGAGCGCCCGCTCAAGGCCGTGCCCTTCGGCGATTCCGACAAGATGCGCCCCGGCGACTGGGTGATGGCGATCGGCAACCCGTTCGGCCTCGGCGGCTCGGTCTCCGCCGGCATCGTCTCGGCGAGAGGCCGCAACATCGAGTCCGGCCCGTACGACAATTACATTCAGACCGATGCGGCCATCAACAAGGGCAATTCGGGCGGTCCCCTGTTCAACATGGACGGCGAGGTAATCGGCATCAACACCGCCATCCTCTCGCCCTCCGGCGGCTCGGTCGGCATCGGCTTCGCGGTGCCCTCGGGCACGGCGAGCCAGGTCGTCGACCAGCTCCGGCAGTTCGGCGAGGTGCGCCGCGGCTGGCTCGGGGTGCGCATCCAGAACGTCGATGAGGCCACTGCCGAGGCGCTCGGCCTGAAGGGCGGCGCCAAGGGCGCGCTGGTGGCCGGCGTCGACGAGAAGGGGCCGGCGAAGACGGCGGGCCTCGAAGTCGGCGACGTCATCGTCAAGTTCAACGGCGTGCCGGTGAAATCCTCCAGCGAGCTTCCGCGCATCGTCGCCGCGACCCCGGTCGGCAAGACCGTGGACGTCCAGATCGTGCGCAAGGGCGAGGAGCAGACGAAGTCGGTCCTGCTCGGCCGCCTCGAGGACGGCGAGAAGACCCAGGTCGCCAACGTCAAGCAGCCCGAGGCGGAGCCGGTCAACCGCCAGATCCTCGGCCTCAACCTCTCCGGCCTGAGCGACGAGGCGCGCCGCCGCTACAACATCAAGGAGAGCGTCAAGAACGGCGTGGTCGTCACCAAGGTCGATCCGAACTCGACCGCCGCCGACAAGCGCATCCAGCCGGGCGAGGTCATCGTCGAGGTCGGCCAGGAGGCGGTGTCGAACCCGGCCGACGTGACGAAGCGGATCGAGGCCCTCAAGAAGGAAGGCCGGAAGTCGGTGCTGCTGCTGGTCGCCAGCGCCAGCGGCGACGTGCGCTTCGTCGCCATCGGGCTGGAGTGAGCCGCCGCCCTGGGAGGGGCGCGTCGCGCCCTTCCCTCTGATCTACTTCGCGAACTCCGCCGCCGCGAACCCCTGCAGGTAGAGCAGCGCCGTCAGGTCGCCGTGCTCGATCCGCACGCGGGCGGCCTCGGCCACCTTCGGCTTCGCCCGTAAGGCGACGCCGAGGCCCGCCTCTCCGAGCATCGCCAGGTCGTTGGCGCCGTCACCGACGGCGATCGTGTCCGCGGGGCTCAGGCCCAGCCGGTCGCGCAGCTCGATGAGGCTCGCCCGCTTGGCCTCCGCCCCGACGATGGGTTCGATCAACCGCCCGGTCAGGTGCCCGTCCGCCACGTCGAGTCGGTTGGCGCGGGTCTCGTCGAAGCCGAGACTTGCGCCGATGGGACCGGTGAACAGCGTGAAGCCGCCCGACACGAGGCAGGTGAAGGCGCCGTGCGCCCGCATCGTCGCGACGAGGGTGCCGCCCCCCGGCGTCAGGCGGATCGCATCGCGGATCAGGCCGTCGATCACGCCGACGGATAGGCCCTTCAGGAGGTCCACCCGCTCCCGCAGGGCCGGCTCGAACGCGATCTCGCCGCGCATGGCCCGCTCGGTGATCGCCGCCACCCGCTCCTTGATGCCGACGACGTCGGCGAGTTCGTCGATGCATTCCTGCTCGATCATGGTCGAGTCCATGTCGGCGAGGAACAGCCGCTTGCGGCGATGCTGGTCGTGGGGGAGCACGGCGACGTCGACCGGCTCGGATCCGAGTGCCGCCCGCAGGGCTTCGGTCAGGGCCGGGGCCTCGTCGGGCGAGCCCGGAACCAGCAGTTCGGCCGCCACCTCGCCGTGGAGGATCCGCGGCTGATGCTCCGTCCGTAGCACCCGGCGCGCCTCGGCCAGCACCGCGTCGGTGATGGCGGGCCGGGCCGGGTTTGCTATCAGCGTCGCGACGAGGGTCATGGAGGGATGCCGTGCAGGGTTCGGACGGGCAGGAGACGGGGCGCCCGGCCGCCATCCTCATTGCAGGGCCCACCGCCTCCGGCAAGTCGGCGCTCGGCCTGCGGATCGCCCGCGCGGTCGGCGGCACGGTGATCAACACGGATTCGATGCAGGTCTATGCCGACCTGCGCGTGCTCTCGGCCCGGCCGACCCCGGAGGAAGAGGCCCTCGCCCCCCACCGCCTCTACGGCAGCGTGGACGGCGCGGTGAACTTCTCCGTCGGCCACTTCCAACGGGACGCCGCGGCGATCCTCTCGGAGCTTGGAGTGGGAAGCCTGCCGATCTTCGTCGGCGGAACCGGCCTGTACTTCCGCTCCCTCGACGAGGGCATCTCGGACCTGCCCAGAGTGCCGGACGAGGTCCGGGCAAGGGTCCGGGCGGAGGCCGAGAGCCAGCCGACCGAGGCGCTCCACGCGGTGCTCGCGCTGCGAGACCCCGCGAGCGCGCAGCGCCTGCGCCCCTCCGACCGGATGCGGGTGATGCGCGCCCTCGAGGTCTTCGAGGCGACCGGCCGCTCCATCGGCTCGTTCCACGAATCCCGCGAACCCGGCCCGCTCGCGGGAAAACCGCTGCTGAAGATCTTCCTCGCCGCCGAGCGCGAGACCCTGCGGCGCCGGATCGACGCGCGTTTTGTCACGATGATGGAGCAGGGCGCCCTGGACGAAGTCGCCGCGCTGCGGGAGCGGCGCCTCGATCCCCTGCTGCCGGTCATGCGCGCCCACGGCGTGCCGGGGTTGATCGCCCATCTCGACGGGGCGATCTCCCGCGACGAGGCAGTGCGGCGCGGCCAGGGCGACACCCGCCGTTACGCCAAGCGCCAGTTCACGTGGTTCCGCCACCAGATGGGCGAGGACTGGCACTGGACCACGCCGGAGGCGGCGTGGTCCCTGGCGGAAGCTCGGCTCAGCGCTCCAGCCGGGCGATGAGGGACGAGGTGTCCCAGCGCTTGCCGCCCATGGCCTCGACCTCGGCGTAGAACTGATCGACCAGGGCCGTCACCGGCAGGCGGGCGCCGTTGCGGCGGGACTCGGCGAGCAGGATGCCAAGATCCTTGCGCATCCACTCGACGGCGAAGCCGAAGTCGAACTTGTCCGCGTTCATGGTGCGGCCGCGATTCTCCATCTGCCAGGAGCCGGCCGCGCCCTTCGAGATCACGTCGAGCACGGAGTCCACGTCGAGGCCGGCGCGCTTGGCGAAGTGGATCGCCTCCGACAATCCCTGAACCAGCCCGGCGATGGCGATCTGGTTGACCATCTTGGTGAGCTGGCCGGAGCCGGAAGGGCCGAGCAGGCGGCAGGACTTGGCGTAGGCCATGATGACGGGCTCGACCTCGGCGTAGGTCGTCTCCTCGCCACCGCACATCACCGTGAGCGTGCCGTTCTCCGCGCCGGCCTGACCGCCGGAGACCGGCGCGTCGACGAAGCGGAGTCCGGCCGCGTCGGCGGCGGCGGACAATTCGCGGGCGACCTCGGCCGAGGCGGTGGTGTGATCGACGAAGACCGCGCCCTTCTCCATGCCGGCGAAGGCGCCGGCCTCGCCGAGCACGACCGAGCGCAGGTCGTCGTCGTTGCCGACGCAGGCGAAGACGATGGTGCATCCGGCCGCCGCCTCGCGGGGGGTCGCGGCGGCGCGGCCGCCGTTGGCGGCGACCCAGCTCTCGGCCTTGGCGCCGGTGCGGTTGAAGACGGTGACGTCGTGGCCCTTCTTCGCGAGGTGCCCCGCCATCGGCGAGCCCATCACGCCGAGGCCCAGGAACGCGACTTTCGCCATGGGATTGGTGTCTCCGGTATCGGATCGTCCGACCCCGTGCTCTAGCCCCGCGCGCGCGACATTCAAAATGCCAGGCTCAATGAGACTGGCACGGCCATCGCTCGAAGCTGCTTTGGCAGCTTCGCGGCGCGAAGAGCGCCGCGCGGAGCGGGCTTTTCGGAGCGTGAGCCCCGGAAAGCATCGAGCGGAGCGAAAGCCTGAGCCCGCGGAGGCGGGCGCCGGCGACTGAGGCCGGCAAAAACCAGGGTGAGCGCTTTCAAGCGATCGCCCTGAGACTGGGGACGGCCGTTGCCGCTGGGGGTCCGCTCGGCTAGGGTCCCGCCCGCCGATGCAGGACCGCGCCCGAAATCCCTATTCCGGTCTTGCCGACCACGCCTTCTGGGATCGCTCCGTCGGCTCGCTGCCCCTGTTCGCCCTCGATCCGATGGCCGGGCCGCCGGTGCCGGAGACTTTCCGGCTCACGCGGCAGACCCGGATCGCCACCGCGGGCAGTTGCTTCGCCCAGCACATCGCCGACCGGCTGCAGGCGAGCGGCTACCACTATCTCGTCACGGAAGACGCGCCGGCCGGCCTGGCCCCGGACGCGGCGCGCGCCCGCGGCTACCGCCTGTTCTCGGCGCGCTACGGCAACGTCTACACCGCCCGCCAGCTGCTTCAGCTCATCGACCGGGCCTACGGCCGCTTCACGCCCGCCGATACCGCCTGGGAACGGCCGGACGGCCGCTTCGCCGACCCGTTCCGGCCGCGCATCGAGCCCGCGGGCTTCGACAGCCCGGAGGCCGTCGAGGCGGAGCGGCAGGAGCACTTTGGGCAGGTACGGCGGCTGTTCGAAGACCTCGATGTCTTCGTCTTCACCCTCGGCCTCACCGAGGGCTGGCAGGCTTCGGCCGACGGCGCGGCGTTTCCACTCTGTCCGGGCGTTGCCGCCGGCACCTTCGACCCGGCGGCCTACACCTTCCGGAACCAGCCGGTCGAGGAGGTGATCGCGGACCTCGCTGCCTTCGCCGACGCCCTGAAGGCGGTGAACCCGCGGGCGCGCCTGATCCTGACGGTCTCGCCGGTGCCGCTGGTGGCGACCTACGAGGGACGCCACGTGCTGCAATCGACCGTGCACAGCAAGGCGGTGCTGCGGGTCGCCGCCCAGCGACTCGCCGACACCCGCGACGACACGCTCTACTTCCCCTCCTACGAGATCATCACCTCGCCCGAGGGCGCCTACCGCTATCTCGAGAGCGATCTCAGGTCCGTCAGCAAGGACGGTGTCGATCATGTCATGCGGGTCTTCTTCCGCCATCTCACCGACGGCGGGGACCAGGACGCCCTCCCCGCCTCCAGCCGCAGCCTGCACGAGGCGCGACGCGAGTTCGCGCGCCAGGCGGCGGTGGTCTGCGACGAGGAACTGCTGGCGGCGGGAGGCACGCGGCCGTGGCTAGGCGAATCGTCGTCGTCGGCAACAACTGCCAGGTCGCCGTCCTTTCAGGGTGCCTGGGGTTCCTTGCGCCGGATGCTCGGATCGCGTCGGTAGAGCCGGCGACCTTCCCGCAGTTCGAGTCGGACCCGCGGCGGCTGCTCGAAGCGGTGGCCGAGGCCGAGCTGACGGTGTGCTTCCCGTTCGAGGCCGGCGCGCTCGGCGACCTGACGCCCCTGCGGATCGCCGAAGCGGCCCGGCTCTACGTGCCGGTCCCGACGATCGTCTTCCCGGCCTTCCACCCGGACATCGTCTACATCGCCCACAAGGGCGGTCTGTTCGGCTCGCCGATGGGCGATTATCACTCGGCGCTGATCGTCTACGGCTTCGCCCGCGGCTACTCCGTCGAGGAGATCGTCTCGCTGTTCCGGACCGAGGTCTTTTCCCGCATCGGCTACCTCGACGGCTGGTTCACGAACCGCGACTCGCTCCTGGCGATGAGCCGCGCGCACGGGAGCAACCTCGACCGGCTGTTCGCCGGCTGGATGCGCCGCGGCTGCTTCATGCACACGATCAACCACCCGAAACTGTTCGTGCTCGCCGACCTCGCCCGCGATGCCCTCGCGCGGGCCGAGATCCCGGCCCGGACGGCGGCCTGCGAGGATTACCTGCCCGATCCGCTGAGCGGCAGCGTCTGGCCGGTCTATCCGGAGATCGCGGCGCGGCTGGGTGTTCCCGGTAGCACCACCTTCAAGCCGCCGCTCGGCGGCCTGAACTTCCTGGTGGATGCCGGCCGCTGCATCGAGCTGCGGACGATGGTGGAAGGCTCGCTGGCGATCTACGCGCATACGCCGAAGATCGCCGCGCACTGCGACCGCGTTCAGAGCTGGCTGGCGAGCGCGGAGATTCGCGACACCTTGGTCCCGGTCGCGGGTTGATACGGTTCCTGGGGAATTGAAACGGGTTTTGCCCGATCCCGTCATTCCGGGGCGCCGGAGGCGAACCCGGAATCCACGACTGGCCTCGACACCCTGTTTTCGCCGCGCGTCACGGGTAGATCCCGGGTTCCGCTGCGCGGCCCCGGGATGACGGCGGTTGGGGTTAAACAGATCCAAGCAACCGGAAACGGGTTGAGGCCGATCAGCCGCCGGTCACGCTCATGTGCCGCGGCACGGCCGCGGGGCGGGCGCGCTCGATGACGAAGTCGTGGCCCTTGGGCTTGCGGGAGATCGCTTCCACCACGGCCTGCGTCACCAGCGCGTCGTCGGGCGAGGCGCGCAGCGCCGCGCGCAGGTCCGCCGCATCCTCCTGGCCGAGGCACATGTAGAGCTTGCCGGTGCAGGTGAGCCGTACCCGGTTGCAGCTCTCGCAGAAATTATGGGTCAGCGGCGTGATGAAGCCGAGCCGTCCGCCGGTCTCCTCGATCCGCACGTAGCGGGCCGGGCCGCCGGTGCGGTCGGGCAGCGGCGTCAGGGTGTAGCGGCTCTCCAGACGCTCGCGGGCGACGGAGAGCGGCAGGAACTGGTCGGTACGGTCGCCCTC
The DNA here is from genome assembly GCF_040270385.1 of Methylorubrum podarium. Lineage (NCBI taxonomy): Bacteria > Pseudomonadati > Pseudomonadota > Alphaproteobacteria > Hyphomicrobiales > Methylobacteriaceae > Methylorubrum > Methylorubrum podarium. The sequence goes on from NZ_JBELQE010000050.1 coordinate 54,496, forward strand.
GATCTCGCCGAGCGGCATCACCTCGATCAGCGTCATGTCCATGCCGAGCCCGTGGGCCCAGGCGATCATATCGGCGATCTCGTCCTCGTTGACGCCCTTGAGCGCCACGGCGTTGATCTTGACCTTGATGCCGGCCGCCCGGGCCGCCTCGATGCCGGCGAGCACAACGGACAGGTCGCCGCGCCGGGTGATCTCCCGGAATTTCCGCGGGTCGAGGGTATCGAGCGAGACGTTGATCCGGCGCACGCCGAGATCGGCCAGCTCCGGCGCGAATCGCGCGAGCTGCGAGCCGTTCGTCGTCAGCGTGAGTTCGTCGAGCGCCCCGCTCGTCAGATGGCGGGAGAGCCGGCGGAACAGGTGCATGATGTCGCGGCGCACCAGCGGCTCGCCGCCGGTGATCCGCAGCTTGCGCACGCCGCGATCGATGAAGACGCCGCAGAGCCTGTCGAGTTCTTCGAGGGTCAGCAGATCGCGCTTGGGCAGGAACTGCATGTCCTCCGCCATGCAATAGGCACAGCGGAAATCGCAGCGATCCGTCACCGAGATGCGCAGGTAGGTAATGGCCCGCTGGAACGGGTCGATCAGCGGCGCAGGGCGCACTGGCGCAGGCGCGATTTCGGCGGGACCCCACATGCGCGCCTCTGAACTCGACTCGTTTCCGGCGTTGGCGGTTTTGTCGGCTGACAGATCCAACATCGCCATCCATATGAGGGCGGTGGCATTTTCCGGCAAGCGCGCGCGTGCAACGCCGGCATGAGAGCGTGGAACGGATCGTCGATGAGTGAGCGTTGGCCCACCGAAATCCGCCTGTCGGGCGACAAGCGCATCCTGACCGTCGCCTTCGACGGAGGCGACCGCTTCGAACTGCCCGCCGAGTACCTGCGCGTGTCGAGCCCGTCCGCGGAGGTTCAAGGCCATTCTCCGGCGGAGCGCAAGGTGCTGGGCGGCAAGCGCGAGGTCGCGATCCTCTCGGTCGAGCCGGTCGGCAACTATGCCGTGAAGCTGTTCTTCGACGACATGCACGACACCGGCATCTACGGCTGGGACTACCTGTTCGACCTCGGCCGCGAGTACCGGAACCGCTGGTCGACCTACCTGCGCGAATTGGAGGAGCGCGGCCTCTCGCGCGACCGCGTGGCCAGCGCGCCGGCGAAGGCGAGCCACGGCGAGGGCGGCTGCGGCAGCGGAAGCTGCGGCTGCCACTGAGGTTTTCGGGTTATTGCGGGCCGCCGGGGCGACCCGCGGATCGTCTCAGCTCGGCTGCTCCTCGACCTCGTCGAGGTCTTCGTCGGGGATCGCGTCCGGACGCGGCGGCGGATCCCCAGCCGGCGGCTGGGGCGTGGGGGGCGGATCGCCGGCCGGCTTCGGCTCGGTCTCGGATCGCGGCCGTTCGTTCTGTGCCGTCACATCGGTCTCCCTGGATGGATCGCCGGCCGCCGCGTCGTGGGGGTGCCGGGACGTATACAAATCGGGATCAGGTCTCCGCCGGTTATTCAGGCGGCGAGCAGTCCGGTCAGGCCGCGCCCGAGGTGCTCCATTCCTTCTTCACCTCCTCCGCGCTGCGGTCGAGGCGGACTTGGTCGCCCTCGACGGCGCTGACGAAGTCGAGCGGGATGTAGTGGTGAAGTCCGCCCGCGTCGGCGTCGCTCTTCGTCAGCTTGATCTCGCCCTTCGCGACGTGATCGACCGTGCCGACATGGCCGCCGTCCGAACCGACGACGGTGGCGTGTTCGCGGATCTGACTGGTATCGACCATCGCTGCCTCCCTGTTGAGCGAGGCCAACCTGCATCAAGGAGGCATGTTCCGCCCGAGCCGCGCCTCTCCGGACGGCGACCTGCGACGGCGGGGCGTTGAACCATCGGCCCGCGACGCCGTTGGGCTGCGACATCAACCGCATCAACGGAGGGCAGCCCATGTCGGCCACGGACACCCATCACCGCGTCGGGCAGGACGTGAACACCGTCGATCAGCTCAGCAGCGTCGTCATCCTCGGTCTCGCCATCGCCGGCGGCATCGCGGTGGTCGTGCTGGACCTGCTCCTGATCGGCTGAAGGCGGGCGGCTTCGGAACGACCCACAAGAAAAGGGCCGGCATCGCTGCCGGCCCTTTCTCGTTGTGCCCTCGATGGACGATCAGCGCTGGACGACGACCCGGGCGCCGACCTTCACGCGGCTGTAGAGGTCGGTCACATCCTCGTTGGTCATGCGGATGCAGCCCGAGGAGACGGCGGTGCCGATCGTCTCCGGCTCGTTGGAGCCGTGAATGCGGTAGATCGTGTTGCCGAGATACATGGCGCGGGCGCCGAGCGGGTTCTCGATGCCGCCCTTCATGTAGCGGGGCAGATCGGGGCGGCGACGCAGCATCTCCGCCGGCGGGCGCCAATCGGGCCATTCGCGCTTCATCGTGACGGTCTGGTTGCCGCCCCAGGTGAAGCCGGGCCGGCCGACGCCGACGCCGTAGCGCAGGGCCTCGCCGCCGGGCTGGACGAGGTAGAGCCGGCGCTCGGTGGTGGCGACGACGATGGTGCCGGGCGCGTAGGGTCCGGAATAGGCCACCGTTTCGCGCGGGATCGCGGTCATCTGCGGCACCGCCGACGCGAGCGGATCGGCGGCGGAGCCCGGCGTGCCGGGGATGTCGGCCGGCAGGGCCGCGTTGGCGGTCGGCAGCACGTTCTGCGGGCGCACGCGCACCGTCAGGACATCGCTCAGGGGCTGACGGGTGAGCGGGTCGATCTCATAGGCGGCGGCGGGGCTTGCAAGCGCGACCGTCGCGCAGGCAAGCCCGCCCAGGGCAACGACGAAACGGCGCATCAGGGCCTCTCGGGGCAGGCGAAGAACAGGGGACGCGGTGAAAGAACCGCCGCACGATGCCGTGCGGACCCTCGCCAAGGCGTAAACGCTCGCGGTCTAAAGCCAAGCTTGATTTGCGTTGCAGTACCGCTTCGGCCGCCCTCGTGACCGTGTGGCCACACTGTGGCAGCTTGGCCTTACGCGCAAGGATTATCGTCGGCGGAGGGAACCGATGGAGGGGAGGTCGCGCGTGAGCCGGATCGACGTCCGTCCCTCGGCCGCTTCCGACCTGGAGGCCGTGATCGCGATCTTCTGATCGGCCATCCGCGTGACCGCTTCGGTCGATTACGGCCCGGCGCAGATCGAGGCGTGGTCACGGGTCGATCGGGCGGCCTGGATCGCGCGTCGGAAGCGGAATCATGGCTGGGTGGCGTGGATCGACAGGGAAGCCGCAGGGTTCGCGGAGCTCGAACCCTGCGGCCATCTCGACATGCTCTATGTCCATCCCGCCCAGGGGCGCAGGGGAGTCGCGCGGGCGCTGCTTCGAGCCGTCGAGGGGAAGGCCGCCGCCCTCAGCCTCGACGCGCTGCGGACCGAGGCCAGCCTGACCGCGAGGCCCTTCTTCGAAGCGGCCCGCTTCCAGGTCGTCGAAGCGGAAACGGTGACGCGGAACAGCGAGACGTTCCAGCGATACCGGATGCGGAAGGACGGGCTCGGCGACGCGGTGGCTACGCCGCGTCGAGACCCAGATCGATGATCGCCGAGCTGTGGGTGATCCAGCCGACCGAGATCAGATCGACGCCCGACGCGGCGACCGCCCCGACCGTCTCGCGGTTGATCCGGCCCGAAGCCTCGGTGACGGCGCGACCGTCGACCATGGCGACGGCCTGCTGCAGGGTTTCGGGGCTCATGTTGTCGAGCAGCACCGCGTCGGCGCCGACGGACAGCGCCTCTTCGAGCTGGGCCAGGGTATCGACCTCGACCTCGATCTTGACGAGGTGACCGGTCCTCGCCCGCGCCCGCTCGATCGCCGGGATGATGCCGCCCGCGACCGCGACGTGGTTGTCCTTGATCAGAACCGCGTCGTCGAGGCCGAAGCGGTGGTTCGAGCCGCCGCCGGCGCGCACCGCGTGCTTCTCCAGCGCCCGCAGTCCCGGCGTGGTCTTGCGGGTGCAGACGATCCGCGCCTTGCCGTGCGGCCGCGCCGCCTCGACCAGGGAAGCCGTCGCCGTGGCGACGCCGCTCAGCCGACACAGCAGGTTGAGGGCGACGCGCTCGGCCGTCAGCACGGCGCGGGCCGGGCCGGACAGACGGATCACCGTATCGCCCGGCTTGACGCGGGACCCGTCGGGCCGCTCGACCGTGACCTTCAGGCTCGGGTCGATCAGCTCGAAGGCGATGGCGGCGGCGTCGGTGCCGGCGATGACGCCGTCCTGGCGCGAGGCGATGACCGCCTCCATCCGCTCTCCCGCGGGCACGATGGCGTCGGTGGTGATGTCGCCGGCCCGGCCGAGATCTTCGAGAAGGGCCGCCCGCACCACGGGCTCCACGAGGAGGCGCGGCAGCGGCAGCAGGACATCGTCAGGCATCGGTGAGTTCCTGAAGCGCGCGGGGGGCCTCGGTGGTGGCGGGCGTGACCACGGAATGCCGGGCCGGAAGCTGGCCCGGATGATCGCTGCGCCAATGGGCGCCGCGGCTCTCGCGCCGGGCGAGAGCGGCGCGGGCGATCAGCAGCCCGGTGGCTGCCGCGTCGCTGCCGCGCTCGGACAGCTCGGCGAGCCGATCGACGGCCCGCGACAGGCTCGCCGCGTCGCGCACGACGCCGACGCCGTGCTCCATGAGTCCGCGAATCTCGGACAGCACCGCCGCATCCTCCGACCGGATCTGGGGCAGACGCGCCGGGCGGTCCACGCTCGCGAGCGGAGACGCCTCGCCGACCGACTCGGCGATGCGGGGCGCGAAGGCCAGAGCTTCCAGGAGCGAGTTGCTGGCGAGGCGGTTCGCGCCGTGCAATCCGGTCGAGGCGACCTCGCCGCAGGCCCAGAGGCCCGGCACCGTGCTGCGCCCGGCCGCGTCCACGAGGATGCCGCCCATATGGTAGTGCGCCGCAGGCCGCACCGGGATCGGCTGCACCGCCGGATCGATGCCGGCCTCGGCGCAGAGCGCGGCGACCGTGGGGAAGCGCCGGGACATGCGCGCACCGAGCCGGCCGCGCGTGTCGAGATAGACGGTGCGGCCACGGCCGAGCGCCTGGAAGATGCCGCGGGCCACCACGTCTCGGGGGGCGAGGTCGCCGCCCTCGATGCCCGCCATCACGGGCTCGCCGGATTCGTCGATCAGCCTTGCGCCCTCGCCGCGGAGCGCCTCGGTCGCCAGCGGCATCGGATCGCGGCCGGCGGCGATGGCGGTCGGGTGGAACTGCACGAATTCGAGGTCGCGCAGGGCGGCACCGGCCCGCGCGGCGGCGAGGAGGCCGCGCCCGAGGGCGCCGCGCGGATTGGTGGTGGAGGCGTAGAGCGCGCCGACGCCGCCGGTCGCCAGCACCACCGCGCGGGCGGGCAGGCGGAAGGCGACGCCGTCTCGCTCGCACACGACACCGCGCGCCCGGCCGTCGGCGTCCTGCATCAAGCCGTGGAGGCCTGCGACGAGGGTCTCGATCGACGGCGTCGCCTGGACGGCGCGCACCAGCGCGTCGAGCACGGTCCGGCCGGTCGAGTCGCCCCGCGCCCGCACGATGCGGCGGCGGCTATGGGCCGCCTCCAGGCCGAGCGCCAGAGCGCCGTCCGGCTCGCGGTCGAAGCCGGTGCCGAGGCCGACGAGCCAGTCGATCAGGCCCGGTCCCGCCTCCGCGACGCGGAGCGCCACGTCCGGCTCGGTGAGGCCGGCGCCCGCGGCGAGCGTGTCGTCCGCGTGCAGCGACGGCGCGTCGTCGGCGCCCATCGCGGCGGCGATGCCGCCCTGCGCCCAGCCCGTGGCCGTACCGGCGCCGAGGGGGGCGGCGGTGATGAGGGTCACCGGGCGCGGCGCGAGCTGCAGGGCGGTGGCGAGCCCCGCCACCCCGGCGCCGACCACGATCACCCGGTCGGCGGGGCTCCGGGCAACGATGCTCATCAGGCAGCCTGCCGCGGCGAGACGGTTTGGGTCGGCTTGACCGCGAGCATCCGCTCGACGGCGCGGCGCGCCCGCTCGGCCAGTCCCTCCTCGACGGTGATCTCGTGCGTCATCGTCTCGAGGGATTGGCGGATGTTGCGCAGGGAGATCCGCTTCATGTGCGGGCACATGTTGCAGGGCTTGATGAACTCGATGTCGGGATTGGCGACCGCGATGTTGTCGGCCATCGAGCACTCGGTCACGAGCACGACCTGGGACGGCCGCTTCTCGGTGACGTAGTTCATCATCATCGCCGTCGAGCCGGAGAAGTCCGACGCCTCGACCACCTCCGGCGGGCATTCCGGGTGGGCGATCACGGTGATGCCGGGATAGCTGTCGCGCACCTCGGCGATGTCGGCCGGGGTGAAGCGCTCGTGCACCTCGCAGTGCCCGGCCCAGGTCAGCATTTCAACTTCCGGGACCTGCTGCTGGACGTTGCGGGCCAGGAACTCGTCGGGGATCATCAGGACCCGCTTCACGCCGAGCGCGCGCACGACGTCGGCGGCGTTGCCGGACGTGCAGCACACGTCCGATTCCGCCTTCACCGCGGCGGAGGTGTTGACGTAGGTCACCACCGGGACGCCCGGATACTTCGCCCGCAGCGCGCGCACGTCGGCGGCGCTGATCGAGTCGGCGAGCGAGCAGCCGGCGGCCATGTCGGGCATCAGCACCGTCTTGGCGGGGTTCAGGAGCTTGGCGGTCTCGGCCATGAAGTGGACGCCGGCCAGCACGATGACGTCCGCGTCCACCCGCGCCGCCTCGCGCGCCAGGGCGAGGCTGTCGCCGACGATGTCCGCGACGGTGTGGAAGATCTCCGGCGCCTGATAATTGTGGGCGAGAACCACCGCGTTGCGCTCGCGTTTCAGCCGCAGGATCGCCTCGACGTCGGGCGCGAGCGCCGGCCACTCGATGGCAGGCACGTGACGGCTCACGCGCTCGTACAGATCGGGCAGCGGGAAGGCCCGTCCGGCCGGCTCGCGAAGGGCGGATCCTGCCTGGGACATCGCGGTCTCCTTTATGCTCAAAGTGAGCATTGTGCCGCCTAACTTAGGGGCCGCGTCCCGCCTTGTCCAGATATGCTGAGACTGAGCATAACGTTTTTGCGACGCAAACCTTTTGCTGCGGGTGCACACGCATGGCGTCCGGCTCCGCCGTGGGGGCGTACCCTGCCCGGATCAGTAAATTGCAGGGCGATCTTGTCATTCCTCAACATGCATATTTGAATTTTCGCTCTGCACTTCCGCGAAGAAAAAACCTCAACGAGCCCTCTCAATCGCCTGTTAACTCGCTCCGAGCGATAATCTGAGACACCGCCGCGAAGAGATTTCGTCCAACTGCAAGTTGACGGTCGGTATGCCGACCGACGTCACGCCGGACTGTTCTGGGCAAGTGTCTCGATCACAAGCGGGGAAAAAGAATTGGGGGCCTTGAACGCCATGCTGTCTCTGAAGCGCGGTCGAATTGCCGGACCGTCGACTCCCATTACATCTGATATCCCGGCCAGCGGCCCCTCCGACGAGGCACGCCTGATCGACGCGCTGAAGCGCCTGACGGACCGCTCCGGCCTCGACGCCTCCGGCGTGCCGGGGAGCGCCGTGGGGGCGGCTCTCGGCGAGCTCGAACGGGCGCAGCGCAAGGATCTGCGCACGGAGCGCGCGAACATCGCCGCCATCGCCAAGGAAGCCTCGGAAGGGGCGATCAATATCGGCTGGACGACCTACGACGTGGGCGAGGTCGCGCAGGCGACGCAGACCATCGCGAGCGCCATCGAAGAGATGGGCGCGTCCATCGCCGAGGTCGCCGAGACCTCGGAGGCCGCCGGCTCCAGCGCTGCGCAGGCGCACGAGGCGATGACCGCCTGCATGTCCGATGTCGGCAACGCCCGTTCGGCGATGGATTCGATCCGCGACCGCACGCATCAGATCGACGAGCGGCTGCAGCTGCTCCAGAACGCCATCGCCGAGATCGGCACCATGGCGGGCACCATCGCCACGATCTCCAGCCAGACCAACCTGCTGGCGCTCAACGCCACCATCGAAGCCGCGCGCGCGGGCGAGGCGGGACGCGGCTTCTCGGTCGTCGCGGCCGAGGTGAAGTCGCTCTCCGGACAGACCGCCCGCTCGACGGAGCAGATCCGCACCTGGCTTCACACCCTGCAGGGCGAGATGAGCCAGATCGCCCGCGCCGTCGAGGAGAGCCGGTCAGCCGTCTCGACCGGCAGCAGCGTGGTCGACAGCCTCGGCATCCGCGTCGAGGGAGCGGCCGAGCGGATCGCGCGGACGAGCGAGATGAATGCGGCCCTGGCCGCGGCCATCACCCAGCAGAGCAGCGCGACGGCGGAGATTTCGAGCAGCGTGCAGAACATCGCCGCCAAGGCGGCCAAGACCCGCACCGAGATCGACAGCATCACCAAGCGCCTCGTAAAAGCCGAGACCCTGGCCCAGACGGCACTGGCCGAGACGAGCGGGCTCGACCTCTACGAACTGGTGCGCCTGCCCGCCGATATCGGCGTGTGGAAGCGTGGGCTGGCGACGATCCTGCTCGGCGCCGCGCCCGCCGAGCCGGCCGCCGCCGTGCTTCGCAACCGTGCTGCCCGGCAAGCGGTGCAGGCTCTCGCCGCCGACCCCGCGCGCCGACATGCGGCGGAGGCCTTCCTGAAAGCCGAGGCGACGGCTCACGAGGAAGCCGAGCGCATGGTCAAAGCGCTCGGCCAAGGCAACTGGGATGTCGGAACGCCGGCCTATCAGGCCGCGAACGCGGCGATGAAGGACATGGCGACCGCCGCCGCCCGGATCATCGAGGCGGCCTGACCCGCCTGTCTCTGGCCTAACCGAAAAGAGGGGCCGCCCTGCCCTACTCGCAGGCGCGGCCCCTGCCGCGATCAGGCGGCCTCGTCGTCATCAAGCGTCGGATCACCGGTCCAGGCCGTAGCGAAGGCGGCGAGATGGCGCGCATCGGAGAAGGCGAGGACGGTGACGGTGCGCTCCGCAGGCGCCCCGCCGGGATAGGGTGCGAGCAACACCGTTTCCTGCGTCAGCCGCGCGCCGGGGGCATTCGCGTCGAGCCACGCCTTCGCCTCCGGCGTCAGCGTCGCCGGATCGGCCAGCGCCCGCGAATCGGAGCGCAGCACGATGATCGTCGTGCCGAGCGCCGGATTGGCTTCCTGGATCTGCTTGATGATGTCGATCATCAGCCTCTCACTTCCGACGCCGCGAAGTCGCTGAGCTGCACCGCCGGCTGCGTGTCGGTGAAGTTCGGGATGTCCCCGAAGATCTCCGGCCCGTCCGCGGTCGCAGCGGCCTTGAACGCGTCGGCGGATTCGAAGCGCAGCAGCGCAACGACCTGATAGGGCGGAGCGCCGCCATCCGGCGTGCCGATGCCCTTCACGACGGTGTAGTCGTGCAGCCCCTTGGAGGTCCAGCGCTCGCTGACCAGCGGCATGTGCTTCTTCAGGTAGTAGTCCATGTCGAAGCGGGTGCCGGCACCGCTCGGATACATCACGCTGACGAGGATCATGGCGTCTCCTTCTGCCGGCTCCGTTCACGGGCCGGCAGATCGGAAACATGACGCACCCGTCCGCCGGATCAAGCCGCGACCGTCAGTGCAGTTTCACCCGCGGCTCGGTGCGCCGGGTCAGGGCCCGGGCGAGGGCGTCGAGGCTCGTCTTCCACCAGCCGTTCACCGCCGTCTCGTGCATCTTGTAGAGCGAGCGGTACATCAGCCGGGCGAACAGCCCGGCGATGAACATGTTCTTCCCCTGGATGAAGCCCATCAGGTTGCCGACCGCGGTGTACTCGCCGAGCGAGACGAGCGAGCCGAAGTCGCGGTACTTGAACGGCTTCAGCGGCCGGCCGGCGAGGCGGTTGGCCATCTGCCCGTAGAGGTGCGAGGCCTGCTGGTGGGCGGCCTGGGCGCGGGGCGGGATCGGCGTCTGCGACCCCTCCTCCACCAGGTAGGCGCAGTCGCCGATGGCGAAGATGTCCGGATCGCGCGAGGTCTGCAGCGTCGCCGTGACGACGAGCTGGTTGTTGCGGGTGCTCTCCAGGCCGCCGAGATCCTTGAGGAAGGTCGGTCCCTTCACGCCCGCGGCCCAGACCACGAGCTCGGAGGGGATGAAGCCGCCGTCGGCGAGCTGGACGCCGTCGGCGCGCACCTCGGTGACGCGCGCCTGCACCCGCACCTCGACGCCGATCTTGGTGAGCAGCCCCATCACCTCCGCGGCCAGCCGCTCCGGCACCGCCGGGAGGATGCGGTCGGCCGCCTCGACCAGCGTGATCTTGAGATCCTTGGCCGGGTCGATCCGGTCGAGGCCGGTGCGGGCGACCTCGCGGGTGGTGCGGTGCAGCTCCGCCGCCAGTTCCGTGCCGGTCGCGCCCGCGCCGATCACCGTCACGTGGAGCTGACCGGGGCGCACCGGGCCCTCCTGCGTGTGAGCGCGCAGCATGCCGTTGACGAGGCGCTGGTGGAAGCGCATCGCCTGCTCCTTGGTGTCGAGGGCGATGGCGTGCTCCGCCACGCCCGGCGTGCCGAAATCGTTGGTGGTGGAGCCCACCGCCATGATCAGCGTGTCGTAGGGAACGGCGCGCACCGGCGTGACCTCGCGCCCCTCGCTGTCGCGGCTCGCGGCGAGATGGATCACCCGCGTCTCGCGGTCGAGACCGGTCATCTCGCCGATGCGGTAGCGGAAATGGTTGGCGTGGGCGTGGTGCAGGTAATCGACCGCGTGGTGGCCGACATCGAGCGAGCCGGCGGCGACCTCGTGCAGCAGCGGCTTCCAGATGTGGGTCCGCGCCCGATCGACCAGGGTGACGTGGGCCTTGCCGCGCTTGCCGTACTTGTTGCCGAGCTTGGTCACCAGCTCCAGGCCGGCGGCCCCTCCCCCCACCACGACAATCTTGTGCAGATCCGTGACCGATTCGCTCGGAACCATCCTTGCCCCACTCGCCTCGCGGGCCGCCTCGAGCGGCGGCCCTTCAGTTTGGAATGATCTTACATCAGCAACTCGGCAAGCACCCACACGTTCGCGGCGTGCCAGGGACGCAAATCCAGCATCGCTGTTGGGGTAAAGTCGTCAAAAAAATTTGACTCTACGAAGCCGGCGCACCGGGCTGGCGGAGCGGATGGGCGCGGGCGACCGCGTCGAGCGTGAGGAGATCCTCCGCGATGCGCTTCACGGTCGGGTAGGCGGCGGTGTCGATCCCGAAGATGCCGGTGCCGACCCACAGGCTGATCAGGCACAGATCTGCGTGGCTCACGGCGTCGCCCTGGCAGAAGCGGCCGGTGCCGGCTTCGCTCGCGACCCGCGTCTCGAGCGTCTTCAGGCCGGTGGTGAAGGCGTTGCGGAGGAATTCCAGCATCCGCTCGCGGGGCAGGCCGTAATTCTCCATCAGGAAGGTGCGCACCCGCGGCACGTAGAGCGGATGGGTGTCGCAGGCCACGACCTGGGCCAGCGAGCGGGCGCGCGCCCGTGCCCGGGGGTCGGCGGGCAGCAGCGGCACCTGCGGGTGTGTCTCTTCGAGGTAATCGAGGATTGCCAACGACTGCGTCAGCGGCGGCCCGTCGCCGTCGAAGAGAGCCGGCACCGCACCCTGCGGATTGATCGCGAGGAAGTCGGGCTTGAACTGATCGCCGGCGTCGAGATCGAGGAAGACTTCCTCGTAGGCGATGCCCTTGAGATTGAGGGCGATGCGGACGCGGAAGGCCGCCGCCGAGCGCCAGTTGCCGTACATCTTCATGGGCGGTCCCTCCCTGCCGATCCGCTCAGAATGCCTGCAGCGCCAGTTCCGTGTGCTCGACCTGGGGCGGCGCCTCGAAATAGGGGGACACCATCGCCCGGTAATCCTTCCAGGCCTGGGAGCCGGTGAAATCCTTGGTGTGGGCCTCGAGCGTGTCCCACTCGATCAGCAGGCGGTAGCGCTGCGGCTTCTCGACGGAGCGGCGGACGGCGAAGCTGCGGCAGCCGGCGGCGGCCCGGAAGATCTCGGCCGCCTTGGCGATGGCAGCCTCGAAGTCGGCCTCGGAGCCGGGCTTCAGATCGATCTGCGCGATTTCGAGGATCATCGGCTCGCCACTCCCGTGCTGTGCGGCGAACGCCCTATCCTCCGCCGGAGCCGCCGTCGAGCCCGATCGACGGAGGCCCGACGCCATGACGTCGGATTTGCGCGGAATGCCTGAGGGCGCCGCTCGGCGGCATTGCCTCGCTAAGCGCGTTCGACCGCGGTGGCGGCGGCGTCGATGGCGGCGGCGACGGCGTTGACCTCGTCCGTGCTCAGGGGACCGCGGGAGAGCCGCAGGCGGAGGGCCAGCTTCAGGTTTTCCATGGCCCGCACCACCTGCGGAGCCGGGCCGCCGCCATGGGTGCGGGCCGCCTCCGCCATGCGCGCGAGGAGCGGGTCGAGGATGGCGCGCTGCGCTTCGAGATAGGCGCGTCCCTCGTCGGTGATGGTGTGCAGCTTCTTGGCACCATCGCCGTCGCTGACCGTGACGTGGCCGAGTTCTTCGAGCAGCGTCAGCGTCGGATAGATCGTGCCCGGGCTCGGGCTGTAGGCGCCGCCGACCTGCTCCTCGATCGCCTTGATGATCTCGTAGCCGTGGCGCGGCTTCTCCGCGATCAGGTGCAGGATGACGAGCCGCAGATCGCCATGGGCGAAGAAGCGGCCGAGACCACCGCGGCCGCCGCGCCCGAAATGCGGGCCCTCGTGGTGCCGCCGGTGATGCGGCGGACGGTCGTGCCGATCCTCGCGGGCGAAAAAGTCGTGGAAGGGATGATGGGAGCGGAAGAAGTGGCGCATCGGATGATTCGATCCTGTTTCGATATGTCGTATTTTTAGATATATCGAAACTGGGTCGAATGCAAGCGGGCCTTTGCCCTTTCGGTCTCTTGGCGATTGGATCGGTTCATCCCCTGCCCCCGTCATCCCGGGGCCGCGCAGCGGAACCCGGGATCCACCCGTGATGCGCGGCTGAATCAGAGCGTCGAGTCCAGTCGTGGATTGCACGCCTCCGGCGCGCCCCTCCGGGTCCGGGTTCGCTTGTCAGCACCCCGGAATGACGGAAAGCAGGACAAGGATTCATCCGGAAACCGCATTCGGCGGCCTGGTCCCGGCTGAAACGAAAAAGGCCTCCCCGGAGGGAGGCCTTTCGAAGTGGCTGCGGAAGGAAAGCCGCTTACGCCGCGAGCGAGCGCAGCACGTAGGGAAGAATGCCGCCGTTGCGGAAGTATTCCAGCTCGTCGAGGGTATCGATCCGGCAGGTCAGCGGGACCTCCTGCTTCGAACCGTCGGCCGAAGTGATCTCCGCGGTCAGCGTCTGGCGCGGCTTCAGCTCGCCGGCCAGCCCCTTGATCGTCACCGTCTCGTCGCCCTTGAGGCCGAGGGACTGCCAGGACGTATCGCCCTGGAAGACCAGCGGGACCACGCCCATGCCGACGAGGTTCGAGCGGTGGATGCGCTCGAAGCTCTCGGCGATCACGGCGCGCACGCCCAAGAGCTTGGTGCCCTTGGCCGCCCAGTCACGGGACGAGCCGGTGCCGTATTCCTTGCCGGCGAAGACGACGAGCGGGGTGCCCTCGGCCGCGTATTTCTGCGCGGCGTCGTAGATGAACATCCGCTCGCCGTCGGGCTGGTGCAGCGTGAGGCCGCCCTCGACGACGTTGCCGCTCTCGTCCCGCACCATCTGGTTCTTGATGCGGATGTTGGCGAAGGTGCCCCGCATCATGACTTCGTGGTTGCCGCGGCGGGTGCCGTACTGGTTGAAGTCCTGCACCCGCACCTGATGCGACTGCAGGTACTCGCCGGCCGGCGAGGCCGCGCGGATGTTGCCCGCGGGCGAGATGTGGTCCGTCGTGATCGAGTCGAGGAACAGGCCGAGGATGCGCGCACCCTCGATGTCGGTGATCGGGTCGGGCGTCTTGGTCATGCCCTCGAAATAAGGCGGGTTCTGCACGTAGGTGGAACCGGCGTCCCAGGCGAAGGTCTCCGCCTCGGTCACCTCGACGCCCTTCCAGTTCGCGTCGCCGCCGAACACGTCGGCGTAGCGGCTCTTGAACAGCTCCGAGGTGATGTTCTCCTCGATGAAGCGGTTCACCTCCTCCGAGGACGGCCAGATGTCCTTCAGGTAGACCGGCTTGCCGTCCGAGCCCTGGCCGAGCGGCTCGCGGGTGATGTCGATCTGGAGCGAGCCCGCGAGCGCGTAGGCCACCACCAGCGGCGGCGAGGCGAGGTAGTTCGCCCGCACGTCCGGGTTCACGCGGCCCTCGAAGTTGCGGTTGCCCGAGAGCACCGCCGCCGCGACCACGTCGTTGTCGTTGATCGCCTTCGAGATCGGCGCCGGGAGCGGGCCCGAATTGCCGATGCAGGTGGTGCAGCCGAAGCCGACGAGATTGAAGCCGAGGGCGTCGAGGCTCGTCTGCAGGCCGGATTTCTCCAGATACTCGCCGACGACCTGGGATCCGGGGGCGAGCGAGGTCTTCACCCACGGCTTGGAGGAGAGGCCCTTGGCGACCGCGTTGCGGGCAAGCAGGCCGGCGCCGATCATCACGCTCGGGTTCGAGGTGTTGGTGCAAGACGTGATCGCCGCGATCACCACGTCGCCGTGGCCGATGTCGAAGTTCGTGCCCTCGACCGCGTAGCGGCTGGCGATGTCGGCCGCCTTCTTGAACTCCTTCTCCATGGCGTCGGCGAAGCCGGCCTTGGCGGCGTCGAGCAGCACCCGGTCCTGCGGGCGCTTCGGGCCGGCGAGCGACGGGCGCACGGTGCCCATGTCGAGTTCGAGCGTGTCGGTGAAGACCGGATCCGGGGTCTTCGCGTCGCGCCACATGCCCTGCGCCTTGGCATAAGCCTCGACCAGCGCGATGCGGTCGTCCTGCCGGCCGGTGACCTTCAGGAAGTCGATGGTCTTCTGGTCGATGGGGAAGAAGCCGCAGGTGGCGCCGTATTCGGGCGCCATGTTGGAGATCGTGGCGCGGTCGGCGACCGGCATGTCGTCGAGGCCGGGGCCGAAGAACTCCACGAACTTGCCGACCACGCCCTTCTTGCGCAGCATCTGCGTGACGGTGAGCACGAGGTCGGTGGCGGTGGTGCCCTCCGGCAGCTTGCCCGACAGCTTGAAGCCGATCACCTCGGGGATCAGCATCGACAGCGGCTGGCCGAGCATGGCCGCCTCCGCCTCGATGCCGCCGACGCCCCAGCCGAGGACGGCGAGGCCGTTGACCATGGTGGTGTGCGAGTCGGTGCCGACGAGGCTGTCCGGATAGGCGATCTCGGCGCCGTCCGAAGAATCCGTATCCTGCCGGGTCCAGACCGTCTGCGACAGGTATTCGAGGTTGACCTGATGGCAGATGCCGGTGCCCGGCGGCACGACGGAGAAGTTGCGGAAGGCCGACTGGCCCCATTTCAGGAAGGTGTAGCGCTCGCCGTTGCGGGCGTATTCGAGGGCGACGTTGTCGCCGAGCGCCTTCGGGGTGCCGAACTCATCGACGATCACCGAGTGGTCGATGACGAGATCCACCGGCACCAGCGGGTTGATCTTTTGCGGGTCGCCGCCGAGCGAGGCCATGGCGTCGCGCATCGCCGCGAGATCGACGACCGCGGGCACGCCCGTGAAATCCTGCATCAGCACGCGGGAGGGGCGAAAGGCGATCTCGGTCTCGGCCTTGCCCTTATTGTCGAGCCAGGCGACGGCGGCCTCGATGTCGCCCTTGCGGACGGAGCGGTCGTCCTCGAAGCGCAGAAGGTTCTCCAGGATCACCTTCATCGAGAACGGCAGGGCGGCCGCGTCGGCCAGGCCGTTCCTCTGTGCCTCGGGGATCGAGTAATAGGTGTAGGTCTTGCCCCCTGCCTCAAGCGTCTGGCGGGCCTTGAAACTGTCGAGCGATGCCACGGCGAGTCGCGTCCTGAGCTGGCGTTAGCGAACACGGAGCAGGCATAACCTGCGCCACGAGAGGTGTTCGGCCGGATGCGCTCCAAGGAGCGCGCGCCGCCCCGGGGGTGCCCGGGTAGCGAGTGCCCTCGGGGAACTCCCGGCGCCGGGAGGCCCGCGAATGACACTCAGGATGGTGCGCGAGGGGCGGTTTGGACGCCCTTTAATGATCGCGCGGCGCAGCCTGGGCCGGTCTATAGAACGTTTCGAAAATGGCCGCTACTGGCCCGATGACACAGGCGCGCGACTGACAGTCCCGCCTTGTCGGCCCTGCAGAAATGACGGGATCAGCCTTTGCCGGCGAACACGTAGCAGCGGCGCACCGCCGCCCGGAACGCGTCGCGCCGATCCGCCGAGAGCCGCGCCAGCCGGGCTTCGAGCTGCTCGCGTCCGGCCAGAGCGGCCGGTGCGCGGGCCGCATCCTCCTCGGTCAGGCGGGGCGGAGCCCGCGGGGACGGCTCGGCATCCATGGGGTGAATCCTTCGCGGCCACCGGTCGGCCTCGCGGAATCAATGCACCGAGGACGCGCACGGTTCGCGCGGCGCCGAACGATCGGCTATAGGCCGCCGACCACCGGCTCGCGGACGCGATCCGGACGCGAACCGCCCCTCGTGTCGAGGGAGACCGATCAGCTCCCTTCGGGACGACGACGAGACGTGCGGACTTTCCCCTCACCCAAGGCCGATCCGTGCGGTTGATCGTCGAGACTCTCGCCTGCCGCCGCTCGGGACGCCGGATCTTCGCCGGGCTCTCGTTTGCCGTCGGCCCCAGCGAGGGGCTCATGGTGACTGGTCGCAACGGGGCGGGGAAGTCGAGCCTGCTGGCGATGCTGGCCGGGCGCCTCAAGCCCGATGCCGGCTCGATCCGCGCCGAGGACATCGGCGAGGCCACCCTGCCGGAATGCCTCCACGTGGTCGGGCACCGGGACGGGCTGAAGTCGGCGCTGACGGCGGCAGAGAATCTCGAATTCGCCCGCGACCTTCTCGGCAGTCCCGCCGCCTCGCCGAAAGAGGCCCTGGAGGCGATGGGCCTGCCGCACGTGGCGCGGCTGCCGGTCGGCTACCTGTCGGCGGGGCAGCGGCGCCGGGTCGCGCTGGCACGGCTCCTCGTCTGCCGCCGGCCGCTCTGGCTTCTCGACGAGCCGACCGCCGCTCTCGATCTCGCCTCGCAGGGCGTCCTGGCCGGCCTCATGCGGCGCCACCGGGCTGAAGGAGGCCTCGTGGTCGCTGCGACCCACCAAGCTCTCGGCCTGGAGGACGCGCGCGAGCTGCGCATCGGACCCGCCCTGTCCACAGCTGCTCCCGAGAAAGCGCTGGAATCGGAGGACTGGCTATGATCCGCGCCTTCTCGGCCCTGCTCGCGCGCGACCTGAAGCTGGCCGCCCGGGTCGGCGGCTCGGGGGCGCTGTCGCTCGTCTTCTTCCTGATGATCGTGGTGCTGGTGCCCTTCGCCCTGGGGCCGGACCTGAACCTGCTCTCGCGGATCGGCCCGGCGATCCTGTGGCTCTCGGCCGTGCTCGCCACCCTGATCGGACTCGACCGGTTGTTTCAGTCGGACGAGGAGGACGGCTCCCTCGACCTGATGACCGGCGCCGCCGTGCCGTTGGAGATGGTGGTGCTGGCAAAGGTCCTCGCCTCCTGGCTCACCACGGGCCTGCCGCTGGCCCTCGCCTCGCCGCTGTTCGGATTGCTGGTGGCGCTCTCGCCGACGGCCATGGGAGCCACGGCCCTGACGCTCGCTTTGGGCACGCCGGCCCTGGCCTTCATCGGCGCCGTCGGCGCGGCGCTGACGGCCACCATCCGCCGCGGCGGCCTGATCCTGGCGATCGTCGTGTTGCCGCTGATGATCCCGACCCTGATCTTCGGCGTCTCGGCAGCGGAGGCCGCGCTCGGCGGCACGGTGCCCTTCACGACTCCGCTCGCGGTGCTGGCCGCCCTGAGCCTCATCGCGGCGGTGGTCGGGACCCTGGCCGCCGCCGCGGCGCTGCGCTGGTCGGAGTGACCCGAGGGCCGCCGCGAGCTACTTGTCGCAGCCGATGCAGATTCCGGTGTCGATCTTGTCGTTCTTCCGCTCCATGGCGGTTTCCCGGTCGGGGTTGTTTGAGTCCCGCTCCCGGCGCGCGCCTCCGCCCCCGGCCGGCGGCATGGTGCGTCCGACGGCCGAGGTGTTCGGCGCGTAGATGGTGGATGCCGGATCGCCGCCGGTGCCGGTCTGAGCCGGTGCCTGGGCGAAGGCGGGGGCGGCGAGGACGGCCGTGAGGGCCGCAGCGGAAAAGAGACGTGCGATCATCGGTGAACTCCCTAGGAGTTCCAACGCGGTAGGCTCCCGACGGTTCACGTGCCCGCACGGTCGCGGGCCGCCCGCGATGCATATATCTGCGCTCGCTGTTCGGCGATGGGCATTGCCGTCAGTCGGGCCAGCGGATCGCCGCCTCGCGCAGTCCGAGCAGGCGCGCCTCGTCCAGTCCGAAGGAGCGTGAGGCGTCGAAGACCTCGCCCGAAACGCTCACCTTGCAGACCTCGTTGAGGGCACCTCCGGCGCAATGGGACAGGGCGCGCTTGCGACCCGAAATCTCCGCCGCGCCGACGCGGATCAGGAGCTTGCCTGCCATCCGGGCATCGCCTGCCGCCTCCCCCGGTAACAGGCCGACGCAGGTGATCTCCTCCTCCGTCGCGTAGACGAGGTGACAATGATCGAGCGTGACGCGCTCGCCGATATGGTGCCGGGCCGTCTCGAAGAAGGCGGCGACGTCCGCGGGCGCGTCCAGTGCCCACGATGCGGACGGGATCAGCAACCCGGTCAGCAACACTGCACATCCGATCCGCATGACAGCACCCTCTCGAACGATCCTGCCGATCGACTTTGCAATTTGCAGGCCGGACAAGGATCGGGAGCGAGGCAAGCGATCAAAACAAGTCGTTCGCTCGGCGTCAGCGCGTCTGGCCGCTCTGCGGCGCGTGCGTGTTCTGATTGTCGGTCGGACCGGTGCGCGTGAACGCGAAGACGATGACGGCCGCCATCAGCAGCAACAGCACGGGGAAAGCGTACATCCAGCGAGGCATCTCAACATCCAGGAGCGAAATCCGGATGGCCGGAACGCGTCACGACCGGAACTCGTGGCCGGAGATTTGGCTCCGCCGGATCGCGAAGCGGCAACATATGCGATGGATGCATGGCCGTTCCGACGCGCCGCCAATTGCATTGTGCAGTGCAACGTGAGAAAGAATGGTCATGCCGGATCGCGATGGCGTCGCGACCCTGCAGCCCTTCTTGGGCGTTTCCTCCCTAGACTTCGGGCCGTCCTTCGGGACGGCCTTTTTTATTTCCGTCAACGCTCGAAGCCGTCCGCAGCGTGGTCGGGATCGTGGACCCCGCGGCATTCGCGCACAACGATCGGTGCCGGACGCATTGACCCCGGCGCCCCCGAAGCCGTAGCTTGGCCGTTGACGGTTCCCGCAAGGGATCAAAAGGGAACGCGGTGAAGGGCTTTTCCGAGCTCGATTCCGCGGCTGTCCCCGCAACTGTGAGCGGAGAGCCCCCCATCACCACGTCACTGGGCATGCCTCGCCTGGGAAGACGATGGAGGGCGACGACCCGCGAGCCAGGAGACCTGCCGTCAGCCGTGGTCACACGCGAGCCATGCCGGGCGGGGCGTCCCAGCAGGTGTCGAGACGCTTGAGGCCCATGGCCTGAGGCGGATCGGCCTCGGTCGCGGTGACGTGCCACCGTTCGTCCCGAGGCTTCGTCTCCATCATGTCGTCCTCTCACCGCCGCGCCCGCGGCCGGTCTCTCCTGCTCGTCGCCACCGCCCTCCCCCTCGCGCTGTCCGACCCGGCTCGGGCTCAAGAACCGCTCACGCGCCTCGATGAGATCGCCGTGCAGGGCGGTGCCGGGCTCGGCCTGCCGCCCAACGCCCCCGCCGATGCCGTCGGCACGGATTCCGCGGCTCTGCGGACCCCGAGCCTGACGCAGTCCTCACCGGTCGGGCTCAACCTGCGCACGCCGTCGCGCTCGGCGAGCCGCCTCGGGCTCACGCCGCTGGAAACGCCGGCGAGCCTCGACATCATCTCCGGCGAGACCATCCGCCTGCGCGGGCAGACCAGCGTCCTGGAGGCGGTCTCACAGAACGGCACCGGCATCACGGCCTTCGGCTCGCCGGGATCGGGGATCGGCTTCTTCACCGCCCGCGGCTTCGCCGGCCAGAACTCGATCCAGACGCTGTTCGACGGCACCCGGCTCTATGTCGGCGCCAACACCGTGACCTTCCCGTTCGATACCTGGAACGTCGAGCGGATTGAGGTGCTGCGCGGGCCGGCCTCCGTCCTCTACGGCGACGGCGCCATCGGCGGCATCGTGAACGTCGTGTCGAAGAAGCCGCTGTTCACGCCCCTCAACGTCGCCCGCTTCGGACTCGGCGAGGACGGCATCGCCCGCGCCGCAATCGATTCGACCGGGCCGATCGGCGAATCGCTCGCCTACCGCCTCAACGTCAGCGGCAACCGCGCCGACGGCTGGATCACGCCGGAGGGCGACTTCCGCAACCTCGCGGTCTCGGGCGCGCTGACGCTCCAGGCGAATCCGGATCTCGCCTTCACGCTCAGCCACGATCTCGGCTACCAAGAGCCCGCCCGCTACTGGGGGACGCCGCTAGTGAACGGGCGGGTCCCCGATTCCATCCGCTTCAACAACTACAACGTCCGCGACTCGAAGATCGCCTGGACCGACAACTGGACGCAGCTCCGGACCGAGTGGACGCCGTCGGCGGACGTGACCGTGCGGAACACCGCCTACCGCCTGCAGAGCCGCCGGCACTGGCGCGACGTCGAGCAGTATCGCTTCAATCCGGCGACAGGTTTGGTCGATCGCTCCGACTATCTCGAAATCTATCACAGCCAGGAACAGGTCGGGAATCGCTTCGACGCGACCTTCCGCCATTCGCTGTTCGGCTTCGCCAACACGTTCTCGGCCGGCTTCGACGTGAACCACGTCAGCTTCCGCCACACCAACAACTTCACCTTCACCGAGACGCCGACGAGCGTGCCCCTCAACGGCTACGACCCCGGCTTCTTCCCGCCCGGAGGCCGGGCGAGCCCGGCCTACGCGACGCGCACGAGCCAAGCCTCGGTCTTCGCCGAGGATCGGCTGTTCCTGACCGACCGGCTGTCGTTCCTCACCGGCGTGCGCTTCGATGCACCGCGGCTCTATCGCGAGGACCTGCGCAGCGGCGCGACCTTCGAGCGCTCGTTCCGCGCCCTCGGATACCGCTTCGCACTGCTCTACGAGCCGACGCCGGACACCTCGCTCTACGCGCAATACGCCACCGCGACCGATCCGGTGAACAGCCTGATCACCCTCTCGCAATCGCTGGCCGGGTTCGAGCTCTCGACCGGCCGCCAGGTCGAGGTCGGCGCCAAGGGGCTCGCCTTCGGCGGCACCGTCGAGTGGACGCTGGCCGGCTACCGCATCGTCAAGGACAACCTGATCTCGGCGGTCCCGGGCCAGCCGACGGTTTCGACGCAGGTCGGCCAGCAATCCTCGCTCGGCGCGGAGGCCGCGCTCTCGTGGCTGCCCGCCCCCGGCTGGCGCATCGATGCCAACCTGGCCCTGCTCCACGCCCAGTACGACGACTTCACCCAGAATGTGGGCGGGATCGCCGTCTCCTATGCCGGCAAGCAGCCGGTCGACGTGCCGGAACAGGTCGCAAACCTCTGGGTGAACTGGGCCTTCGCCCGTGATTGGGAGGGCCGCATCGGCCTCCAGTACGTCGGCGAGGTCTTCTCCGACTTCGGCAACACCGCCCGGCGCCCGGCCTACACGCTGGTCAATCTCGGCCTCGACCATCAGGTAACGGCCGGTTCCCGTCTGTCGCTGCGGGTCTTCAACCTGTTCGACAAGACCTACGCCGTGGACGGCAGCGCCGTGAACGGCGTCGGCACCGCCTGGCTGCTCGGGCGCCCGCGCTCGCTGGAGGTCGCCTACACGATCGCCTGGTAGACCGGATCGTCGGCGGCAGGGATCGTCATCACGCCGCAGGCCTGTCAGGAAACCACCGTGCCGGTCGGAGACTTGGTTGCGCATAGCGACTCCTCGGACGCCTTTCAGGGTGTCCGGGGGGTCTTTCGTTCGGGAGTATCGTCATGCGCCGCATCGCCCTCACCCTCGCCGCCCTGAGCTGTCTCGGTTCGGGTGCGGCCATCGCCCAGGTCCAGCCTCCGGGCCTGCTGGGAGGTCCGTTCCCGCCGGGCACGATCATCCAGCGCCAGACCAACACGACGGGCAACACCGTCGATTACATCATCGCGCCGGGCGCCACGGGCGCCGACACCATCACCACGAACTCGGCGGCGGGCGGCAATGCCGGTCAGCCGGAACGCGCCATCCCGCAGGGCAGCGCGGGCGGCGGCAACGGGGGCGGCAGCTCTCGCTGAGATCGGCTGCACCGCGCGAAGGCCGGTCCGCCGCCGCACATCCGTCGGCGGCGGGCCGGCCTTCGTCGAGGCCGGCCCTGGCCGGGGCTCGCCGCCGTTAAGTCTCTGAGAAAGAACTTAAGTTTTGCCGCCGACGCAACGTCGGGGGACGCTTCGCGTTGGGCCTGCCGGACGGGATTGGCCGTCGGCACGCGTCCGACGACGCGACGAGGAGCGAGGCGATGCGGCGGGCGGCGGCAATCGGGGTTCTGTTCGTCCTGTCCCTTGCCGCCCCTTGCCTCGCGGCGGGCCGGCTGAAGATGGACGACAAGGCGTCGCTGTGGCCGCGCTCCGCAGCCGGCGAGAAGATCGACTTCACCAACCGCGTGGGCAAGTCGATGAGCACGCTCTCGCCGGGTCTCGACAGCAACTACTTCATGCGGTGCCTGGAGGAAGTCGCCAATATCGGCGACACCAAGGATCTCACGCTGAGCGACATGGTGCGGACCTGCGTCTCGCTGCACGGCAGCCGGTCCGGAGGCGCCGAGTGACGCCAGTGTCGTCCACGAGGTGCACAGCCCGCCGACCCCTGATGGGGGTCAGGGCCTGAAGCTTGACGGAGATCGGGAAGATCCGAGTGGTGCCGCAAGAGGGATTCGAACCCCCGACCCCCTCATTACGAATGAGGTGCTCTACCAGCTGAGCTATTGCGGCGTCGCATCCGGCCCGACGCGTCGAAGCCTGACGGAATGTGCCGGGTCTTAGACGGCCGCTCTGCCCTTGGCAAGCCTCGGAGCGGGTGCGAGCCTCGACATCGCGTTGCGGTGTCGCCGGGCTTGTGCGTAAGACCACGGCGATGAACGAGCTTCTCACCACCGACGCCTTGAAGCCGCAGATGCCCGGGGGCGCGGGCCGGCCGCCCCTCGTGCTGGCCTCCGCCTCGCCGCGTCGGCTGGCACTGCT
This sequence comes from Methylorubrum podarium, assembly GCF_040270385.1. NCBI lineage: Bacteria > Pseudomonadati > Pseudomonadota > Alphaproteobacteria > Hyphomicrobiales > Methylobacteriaceae > Methylorubrum > Methylorubrum podarium. The sequence goes on from NZ_JBELQE010000050.1 coordinate 77,724, forward strand.
CCAGCAGGTCGGCATCGAGCCGGACGCGCTCCTGCCCGCCGACATCGACGAGACGCCGCGCAAGTCGGAATCGCCGCGTGACCTGGCCCGCCGCCTCGCCCGCGAGAAGCTGGAGGCGGCGCACGCCGCGGCGCGTCGGCGGGACGAGCTGCGGGAGGCCTATCTCGTCTCCGCCGATACCGTGGTCGCCGTCGGACGCCGCGTGCTACCCAAGGCCGAGCTGCTCGACGAGGCGGCCGACTGCCTGCGGCTGCTCTCGGGGCGGACGCACCGCGTCTACACCGCCGTCTGCATCCTCTCCGCCAAGGACCGCCGCCGCGAGCGCATGGTCGAGACCCGGGTGCGCTTCAAGCGTCTGTCGAATCGCGAGATCGAGGGCTATCTCGCCTCCGGCGAGTGGCGCGGGAAGGCCGGCGGCTACGCGATCCAGGGTTTGGCCGCAGCCTTCGTCGTGAAGCTCGTCGGCTCGCACAGCGCCGTGGTCGGACTGCCGCTCTACGAGACGATGAGCCTGCTCGAGGGCGAGGGCTTTCCCGTGCGCGGCGCCTGGGGGGCCGCGTCGTGACGAAGGCGATGCACAAGGGCCTCGCGCCCTGCCCGATCTGCGGCAAGCCGGCCCAGCCCGAGACCAAACCGTTCTGCTCGCCGCGCTGCGCCGATGTCGATCTCGGTCGCTGGCTCGGGGAGCGCTACGTCATCCCCGGTCCGGAGGACGACGAGATGCCCCGTCCGCCCCGATCGGACGACGGGGACGATTCCCGCTGACGCGAAGGCCGGTGTCCGGCAAAAAAGCTTCGCCTCTGGCCGCCGGGAGGCTGGACAGGCCCGAAACCCTTCACTATACCCCCGCCAGCCGACGACGCAGCGCGTCACGGCGGTTGCCCAGGTAGCTCAGTTGGTAGAGCATGCGACTGAAAATCGCAGTGTCGGTGGTTCGATTCCGCCCCTGGGCACCATCTTTCTGAAGAGCGTCTGCGCCTCAGAACTATTCAGTCACATACATCTTGCGATCGATCAGCTGGTTAGCAGGCTTTTGCTTGTCATCTTCCTGCAGACGCACCGACCGCTCGGTCCGACGGCGCATGCGTTGTCGCGCGTTTTAGGCCGTCCTGCGCTTCGCCGTGATGCGCTTTCGCCTCGGCTTGCGCGTGCCGCTCGCTGCCGGCTTCAGCATCTCTTTCAAGGTCGCACGCTGCTGCAGACGGACGGCATTCGTCGCATGGCTCATCCACCAGTTGACCGATGAGAGCCAGAGGCTGAGGGCTGGGTTTTTCATGGCGTGATGTCCGGGCCTTCTCGGAGCGGCAGGATCCGATTCTCGCTGCGTTCCCAGTTCGCGCCAAAATAGCGGCCCTCACGGAACACGGCACCTGTCTGTCCCGAACTCGGCAATCGCCGCAGCATTCTCAACGGGGCGTGATGCTTGCCCCCGGAAAACGGCAATCAAACCTCTCAACCCTCCGAAGGCGTCACCATTCGAAGAACGAGTCGAGGCGGGGCATCAGGCAGATGAGCGTTCCCGCGGCGCCGACCACACCCGCCATCATCACTATCGCCGCCACAGCCGGGACTCCGCGTCATCTCTTCGCAGCCATAACGCGGAACGGGCCGAGCAAGTTTCCGGCTATCGATCGGCGGGCAATGCCGAGTGTCCGATCACCACTTCAGGAACCGATCCGCGCTCGGACGCGCGGCGACCGTGATGGCAATCGCGCCGATGGCGCCGGCCAGCATGATGGCGGCAGCAAGGATCATGACGGTTGCTCCATGGCCCAGATCCAGGGATGTCCTGAAACCAACGAGCGAAAACTGTGGCGCGTGCCGTGCGGCAGATTGGCCTGTCCGAGGAGGGCCCCGGCCCGTCAGCTGTCCCGGCCGATCCCCAGCCCTCTCAGGATGTCGCCGATCGGATCGATCCCGGCGGCCTTCTGCGGCTTGGCCTCCGACGTCTCCTGAACGGGAGCCGGTGTGCCGGCGGCAGGACTGGCGACAACCGTCGCCAGCCGCGTCCGGGCGGCAACCTTCGCCGCGCGATGCCGCCGTACGGCCTGAACTCTCTGCACCGCATCCGTCTTGGCAAAGTCGCCGGCCGCCAGCAAAGCGGCCGTCTCGGAGGGCAGGAGGGTGAAGCTCGCCGGTCTCGCAACCGGAGCGACGCCGACACCGTCGTGGCTCGACATCGCCGCCGCGGTCGCGGGGACCGACACCATCTTCTGCCGAGGCGGATCGATCCACGCGTCGCCGCCGCTCGAAACGGTATCGGTGGCGACCCGATGCGCTTTCGGCGAACCCGAATGCTGCTCTCGAACCAGCGGAGAGGCCGCGACGAGGCCGAAGACCATGATGGCGGCGGTCGCGAAGACGGATCTATAGTGTTCCATACTTGCAGAACGTACCGCCAAGGTTCCGGTTCCGCGGCTCGAAGCTCCTGAGGCGGGCCGGGTCCGCGCCTCATTTCGCCCGATCGTCCGCCATCCCGACGGCACGGCATGAAGCCGGTTCGAGCAACGCGGCCGTACGCATTCGGGTTCAGCCGCCGATCACCGCGCGGCCGCCGCATCCGCTTGACGCCCCCCGCGCCCGCCGTGCTAGAGACCGGACCCGATACAGGCGGGCTCAAGGGTGCGTTTGTCGTCAACCACTTAAGCAGTGCTCCGAAGCCGTTCAGCCCGGAGCGCACGATGCGTGTTCGAGGTTCGCCGCGGGTCTTCATCCGTGACTTCGAACGGAGCCCCCCTCTCGCCCCGGTGACCGTTTGAGGACCCTCCTCGATCTCCTGCGGGTGATGCGGCGGCGCGACCGGCGGCGGCTCGCATGGCTCGGGCTGGGGCTCGGGCTCGCCGCCCTCCTCGAAGTGGTCGGCGTCGCCTCGGTGCTGCCCTTCCTCACCCTTGTCGGCGATCCCAATGCAGCGGCGCGGATCCCCTATCTCGCCGCCCTGCGCGACGCCCTCGGTCTCACCGGCGATCGCGCCTTCCTCCTCGCCACCGGCTTCGCCGCGCTCGCCGCGATCCTGCTCACCAGCGCGGTGAACGCCGCCTTCGCCTACGCGCAGCTCCTGTTCGCCCACCTCGTCGGCTACGGCTTCGCCCGGCGTCTCCTCGCCCGCTACGTCGATCGCGAGCGGCTGTTCTTCACGCACGCCAACAGCGCCGAACTCGCCAAGAACGTGCTGAGCGAGACCGACCGGCTCGTCGTCGGGGTGCTCACCCCGGCCATGGTGATCGCCTCGCGCGGCACCTCGGCGCTCGCGGTGGTCATCTTCCTGATCGCCTACCAGCCGCGGCTCGCACTGATCCTCGGCGGCGGCTTCGGTGGTCTCTACGTCGCGATCTACCTCGTGATGCGGGCCCGTCTCACCCGGCTCGGCGCGCGGGCGGTGGCGGGCAACGAAGGGCGCTACCGGGTGGTGCAGGAGACCTTCGGGGCGCTGACCGAACTCAAGCTCTACGGCCGCGCCGAGACCTTCACCGCCGGCTTCGACACGCCGGCCCGCTCCTACGCCCACGCGCTGGCCTCCAGCCTGGTCACTGGGCAATTGCCGCGCTTCGTCATCGAGTCGCTCGCCTTCGGCGGCGTGATCGCCGTGGTGCTGTTTGCCCTCACCCAGGGGATCGACACCGCCGGCATGCTGCCGCTGCTCGGCCTGTTCGCCTTCGCCGGCTACCGCATGCTGCCGGCCTTCCAGAACATCTTCACCTCCGTCTCGCAGCTGCGCTTCCACCTGCCCGGCGTGCGCCTGATCGTCGATGCCCTCGCCGGGGAGCGCGAGCGGCGCCCCCGCACGACCGAGCGGCTGCCCTTCGCGCAGACGATCCGCCTGGAGGACGTCGCCTTCGATTACGAGCCCGGTCGCCCGACCCTGCGCGGGATCGACCTGACGATCCCCGCCCACACCACGATCGGCCTCGTCGGCCGCACCGGCTCGGGAAAGTCGACGCTGGTGGGCCTGATCCTCGGCATTCTCACGCCGACCCAGGGCCGCATCCTGATCGACGGCCGGCCGCTCGATCCCGACACCCTTCCGGCGTGGCAGAACCGGATCGGCTACGTCCCGCAGGACGTGTTCCTGATCGACGGCAGCATCGCGCAGAACATCGCCCTCGGCATCGAGCCGGAAATGCTCGATCGGTCGGCGGTGGAGCGGGCCGCGCGGCTCGCCGGCGCGCACGACTTCATCGCCGCCCTGGGCGACGGCTACGACACCGGCGTGGGCGAGCGCGGGGCGCGGCTCAGCGGCGGCCAGCGCCAGCGCATCGGCATCGCCCGCGCGCTCTATCACGACCCCGACGTCATCGTGTTCGACGAGGCGACGAGCGCCCTCGACGGCGAGACCGAGGCGGCGGTGATGGACGCCCTCGGCGCGCTCGGCGGCACGCGCACGATCATCATGATCGCCCACCGCCTGACCTCGCTGCGCCGGGCCGACACGGTCCATATCGTCGAGAACGGACGGATCGTCGCCTCGGGGCCGCCCTCCCAGGTGATCGCGGATCCGGCCACAACGCCCCCGCTCGGCAGCGCCGTCGCGGCACCGGCCCGGTAGCGGTCCCGCTCCGGCCCGGCTATCGCTTGTCGCACAAGCAGAGGCGCGGGGGACGACGGCGATGGGCGAGACGGTCGAGATCCGGGCCACCGACGGCAGCACGGCGCGGATCGCGCTCCGCGGGGCCGAGCCCGTCGCCTGGCAGGTCGAGGAGCGCGACTATCTCTGGGACGGCGACCCGGAGCACTGGAACCGCTCCGCGCCGTGGCTCTTCCCCGTCGTCGGCGCCTCCGCCGGCGGCCACGTGCAGGTGGACGGCCGGCGCTACCCGATGGCCCAGCACGGCTTCGCCCGCGACCTGCCCTTCGCCGTGATCGATCGGAGCGAAGAGGCGGTCTCCCTCAGCCTCGGCGACGACGCGGCGACGCGGGCGCACTACCCCTTCCCGTTCCGGCTCATCATCGAGGCCCGCATCGGGCCGAAGACCCTCACGTTCACGATTCGGGTCGAGAATCCGGGCGAGACGCCCCTGCCCTACGCCCTCGGCTTCCATCCCGCCTTCCCCTGGCCCTTCGCCGGGGGTGAGCGCCGCGCCGGGGGCGGCTACGCGGTCCTGTTCGAGGAGGCGGAGCGGCCGTTCGTGCCCGAGGTCGGCGCGGGCGGGTTGCTGGTGCGGAGCGAGCGCGCCCTGCCCCTCGACGGGCCGCGGCTCGACCTCGACCCGGAGCTGTTCACCGAGGCCCTGGTCTTCCTGAACGCGCGGAGCCGGGCGATGCGGTTCGTGGCGCCGAGCGGCCGGGCCATCGCCATGCGAATGGAGGATTTCCCCCACCTCGCGGTCTGGACGAAGCCGACGGCGCCGTTCCTGTCGCTGGAAGCCTGGACCGGCCATGCCGACTGGGCCGGCTTCGCCGGCGCGTTGGCGGAGCGCGATTCGCAGCGCCTCCTGGCGCCGGGCGCGACCGCCCGGCACGGGATCGCGCTGGCGATCGAGGACGCCGTCTAAGGGCTCAGTCGACGGCGATGATGACGTCGGAGCTCTTGATCACCGCGTAAGCCTCGCCGCCGACCTTGAGGCCGAGCGCATCGACCGACTCGTTGGTGATGGCCGAGGTGACGACCTGACCGCTGGCGATCTCGATCTTCACATGCGCCGTGGTCGAGCCCTTCTCGACCGAGACGACCTTGCCCTTGAGGACGTTGCGCGCGCTGAGCTTCATGGATCGCCTTCTTCGTTGTGACGGTGGCCCTCCCTGCCCCAGCGCCGGCGGGCCGGCAAGCGGTGGCCGCCCGCTTTTCCCTCACGCTTCGGGGAAATCGTCCTCGCCGGACTCCGCGTCGGCCTCTTCCGAGACGCGCCGCCGGCAGCCCCATTCGGCGAGCATCGCGTTCATCTCGTCGAGCACGAAGTGGCGGGCACTGTCGCGGTCGTAGCCCTCGGCGAGCAGGTCGTCGTACTCGGTGAAGGCGTGCCGGGCGAAGGCCGTGAGCGCGAGCCAAGCCGCGTTCTCCGGCACCGCGCCGCGCAGGCCCGGGCTGCGCAACGCCCGGTCCACCACCGTCTCCGCCTCGAAATCCGGCAGGCGCGGCGCGAGCCGGGCCAGGGCCTCGGCCACCATGGCGCGCCGGTCCAGCAGCGGGGCGGCCGACGACGGACGGTCCGGACTTCCTCCCTTCTTCATGCGACGACCTCGCCTCGATGCAGCAAACGAAAAAGGGCGGAGCCTCGCGGCCCCGCCCTGATGACGTCGAAGACGATGCGCCTTAGCGCTTCGAGAACTGGAAGCTGCGGCGGGCCTTCTTGCGGCCGTACTTCTTGCGCTCGACGACGCGCGGGTCGCGGGTCAGGAAGCCTTCGCGCTTCAGCGGCGAGCGCAGCTCCGGCTCGTAGTAGGTGAGAGCCTTCGACAGGCCGTGGCGCACGGCACCGGCCTGACCGGAGAGACCGCCGCCCTTCACCGTGACGGTGATGTCGTACTGGTCGACGCGGCCGACGATCTCCAGCGGCTGGCGCAGGATCATGCGCAGCACCGGACGGGCGAAGTAGGTCTCGACCGGGCGGCCGTTGACCACGACCGTGCCGTTGCCGGGCTTGATCCAGACGCGGGCGACCGCGTCCTTGCGCTTGCCAGTGGCGTAGGCGCGGCCCTGCGCGTCCAGCTTCTGGACGTGGACGGGCGCCTCGTTCTCGGAGTTGCTCGTCTGGGTGTTCGCCCGATTGAGATCGGCGAGGGACTGAAGGGTCGCCATGATCAAGCGCTCACGTTCTTACGGTTGAGGGAGCCGACGTCGAGCGCCTGCGGCTGCTGGGCCTCGTGGGGATGCTCGGCGCCCTTGTAGACGCGCAGGTTGCCGAGGATCTGGCGGAAGAGCGGGCCGCGGGGCAGCATGCGCTCGACGGCCTTCTCGACCACGCGCTCGGGGAACCGGCCCTCGAGGATGAACTTGGCCGAGCGCTCCTTGATGCCGCCCGGATAGCCCGTGTGGTGGTAGTAGACCTTCTGGTCGTACTTGCGGCCGGTGAACTTCACCTTGTCCGCGTTGATGACGATGACGTTGTCGCCGCAATCGACGTGGGGCGTGTAGGCGGCCTTGTGCTTGCCGCGCAGGCGCATCGCCACGATCGAAGCGAGACGGCCCACGACGAGGCCCTCGGCGTCGATCACGACCCACTTCTTGTCGACGTCGGCGGGCTTCAGCGAAGTGGTCTTCATGGCCGATTCCCGTGCCGGTGACGTTTGAAACAAGGCGCCGCCGCGTCGGGTGAGGACGCAGCGGCGTGCGGGAGGGTCACTACGGAGGATTCGTGGCGGCGTCAAGGCAGACGAGCCGCGCTCGACGCAGAAAACCGCAATGAAATGAGGGCGCTTGGCGATGCGGTATCTCGATACCGCACGAACTGGGACTCCTGGCGATAGGACCGGGCGCCCGGGTGCGGACAAGAAAAACCCGCCGCGGACTGAACCGGGGCGGGTTGAGTTGGAGATTCGTCCGGATAACCCGAACATTTAGACAGACGGACAATCCTGCCGGTTAATCCGCCGATGCGGAAAAAAAATTCAGGTTTTTTGCGCCGGCTCGGCCGGCCTGTGCGCGGCGCGGTCCTACGTCATCCGTTTGATCAGTCCGGTTTCTCCCCCGTCATTGCGAGGCGAAGCCGTGGCAATCCAGTCCGCGAGTTTTCCGGATGAGTCGCGCGCTGGATCGCTTCGGCTCCGCCTCGCGATGACGGAAATTGGCAATGCCCGAGTGATCAACCAAAAACCGGATCACATGGCGCCGGCATTCGGGGCTGTCGCCTCGGTCGAGATCGCGTCGATCGTCCGCTGGGCGGGCTCCGGACCGCCGTCGGCCCGGTCGATGCGAATCTCCATGCCGGTCGGCTCCATCGTGCCGAAGGGCGTCGAGAAGGCGATCTCCGCGGCGTCCCGCCCGACGCCGATCCGCACGAGGCCATCGAGATGGGCTTGGCGGGTCGCGTCGAACAGCCACCAGCGCCCATCGAGATAGGCTTCGAATACCGCGTGGAAGTCGCGCGGCACGAGACCGTAGGCGTAGCAGCTCACGAAGCGGGCGGGGATGCCGAGCGCCCGGCAGAAGGCCGTGCCGAGATGAGCGAAGTCGCGGCAGACGCCGGCCCGCTTGAGGAGCGTCTCGTCGGCGGTCGTCTCGGCATCGCTGGCGCCGCGCTGATAGGCGATGTGATCGTGGATCCAGTTGCAGATCGCGTTGACCCGCTCGTGCCCCTTCGGCAGCGCCCCGAATTCGGCTTGCGCGAACGGCGCGAGGCGGTCCGAGGAGACGAAGCGGCTGGGCAGGAGGAAGGGAAGGATGTCGAGCGGCAGGTCCGAGACCGGCGTCTCGCGGATCGTCGCCGGGTCGGCGCGGGTCGCGCTGAGCGCAACCTCGGCATTGTACTCGAGCGAGAACGGACCCGGCTGCACGTTCACGCCGAGATAGCGGTTCTTCAGATCGGGGTGGACATAGACGCGGCGCCCCGGGTCGGGCGTCAACGTCAGGGCTTCGCTGGCGATGTCGAGGCTCTGCAGCTGCGCGACCTCGACGTTGAAGATGAAGGTTGTGGGGCTCTCGACCTCGTAGGCGAGGCTGCAGCCGAGCTTGAACCGCACGGAAACGTCTCCGGATCTTCGCGGGAATGCGGCCCCGTCGAACGAGGCATTTGGCCGCAAACGCGCGGAAGACCCTTGGGCTCCGTTCTCAGGCTGCCTGTTTTTTGCGCTGCAACAGGAGCACGGTCAGCGAGCGAACGCCCTGCGCGCCGTGGATCAGCACGCCCTCGATGTCGGCGGTGGCGGAGGGGCCGGTGTGGAACACGGCGTAGGCCGCCCGCGCGAAGTCCGGCCGCTTGTAGGCCGCCTGGATGTTCACGACGATGTCGGCGGGATCGAGCAGGACGATCAGGTGCTGGGCGAGGTAGGCCACGGAGTTCACGACCAGGTCGTCCTGCGTGAACAGCACCGAGCCGGTCTCCGCCACGCCGAAGCGGGCGCGCACCACCGCCACGTCCACGTCGGCGAGATCGCCCGGCTTGCGGACGGCGTTGAGATCGCGGTTTCCGACGAATTCGGGGACGGCGGAGGCGATCACCCGTGCCCCATCGAAGCGCGGCCGCACGGTCGCAAACGGATCGGAGGCGGGACCGGGCCGCTCGACGCGGCCACCCATCTTGCCGAGGTGCTCGGAGAACTCGGCCACGAGATCCTCGCCGACGAGCGGAGCGAAGGTCGGCATCTCGGGCAGCGGGAAGTCGCCGGCCGGGCGGTTGGTGCGCAGCCGCTCCAGGATGGCGTCGCGGGCGCTCACGCGTCGGTCCCCTTCTTCATGCGGTTCTGCCGGTACCACGCGTGGAAGCTCTGCCGCGGAGCGTGGGGCATCTCGCGCTTCTTCCCCCAGGTGTTGGCCGGATTGTAGACGGCGAAGCGCGGCAGCACGCGCAGCGCCGAATCGGCCGTCTGGATCGCGGCGCGGTAGGCGGCGGGCCGGCTCAGCACGGCGCCGGCCGCCTTCATCATGCTCTGCTTCAGGAGCGGGATCTGGTGCTCCTCGGCCAGCACCTTGCGCCACGCGAAGATCTGCTCGTGGATGTTGATCTTCACCGGGCAGACGTTGGTGCACGAGCCGTTCATGGTCGAGGAGAACGGCAGGGTCGAGTATTTCCGCTTGTTGAAAGTCGGGTCGATGATGAGCCCGATCGGGCCGGAATAGGTCGCACCGTAGGAGAGGCCGCCGGAGCGCCGGTAGACCGGGCAGGTGTTCATGCAGGCGCCGCAGCGGATGCATTTGAGCGAGGTCCAGAACTCCTCCATCCCCAGCCGCTCGGAGCGGCCGTTATCGACCAGCACCATGTGCATCTCGGTGCCGGCGCGCGGCCCGCGGAAATGCGAGGTGTACTGGGTGATCGGCGAGCCCAAAGCCGAGCGCGACAGCAGGCGGATGAACACGCCGAGATGCTCGACCCGCGGGATCAGCTTCTCGATGCCGATCGAGTGGATCTGCAGCGGCGGCACGTTGCCGGAGAGGTCGGCATTGCCCTCGTTGGTGCAGGTCACCACCGTGCCGGTCTCGGCGATGGCGAAGTTGCAGCCGGTCAGCCCCGCATCGGCCTTGAGGATCAGCGGGCGCGTGGTCTCGCGCTGGCTCTCGGCGAGGTAGTGGGCGTCGTCGTTGTCGGGATCGGTGCCGAGCGTCCGGGCGAAGACGTCGGCGACGTCGAGGCGCGTCTTGTGGACCGCCGGCATCACCACGTGGCTCGGCTCCTCCTCGTCGAGCTGCTGGATGCGCTCGCCGAGATCGGTCTCGATCACGTCGATGTCGTGGGCCGCCATGAAGTGGCGGAAGCCGCACTCCTCGGTGAGCATCGACTTCGACTTCACCAGCGACGTGGCGCCGTGCTTCCTCAGGATGTCGAGGACGATGCGGTTGTGCGCCGCCCCGTCCTCGGCCCAGTGCACGTGGACGCCGTTCGCCTTCGCCGCGGCCTCGAACTGTTCGAGGTAGCGGTCGAGATGGGTCAGAGTGTGCGTCTTGATCTGCGAGGCGAGCTCGCGCAGCTCCTCCCACTCCGGAATGCCGTGGGCGGCGACATCGCGCTTGCGGCGCACGTCCCACAGGCGCTCGTCATGGGCCTTCTGGTGCAGCGGCGCGGCGAGGAAGCGCTCCGCGGCCTCGGCCTGATCGATCGGCTTGTTGCCGCGCACTTTCGCGCCGCGGGGCTGCGGCTCGCGCGGGGCGTCGGCGCGGATCGGCTTCGAGGCGGCTTCGGCGTGCTGAAGGCGCTCGCCGGCGGGGCCGCGCTCGCTCTCGTCGGAGGGAGCGCGCACCTCGCGGTGGAGCACGTCCTCGGTCTGGCGCGGGGTCAGGTCGTCGGCGCTCATGCGGCGGCTCCGTTCAGCACCTGGGCGATGTGGATGTATTTCAGCGGCACGCCGAGGCGCTCGGCGCAGCCCTTCTGATGCATCAGACAGGAGGAATCGGCGGAGACGACGTACGCGGCGCCGGCGCGGGCCTGATCCGTGACCTTGTCGTAGCCCATCTTGGCGGAGACGGCCGGCTCGAACACCGAGAAGGTGCCGCCGAAGCCGCAGCACTCGTCGGGCCGGGTCAGGTCGACGACCTCCAGCCCCTTCACCTTCTTCAGGAGGTTGAGCGGCTTGGAGAAGAACGGGCGATTCAGCTCGGTCGGCCGCGCATGGCCGATGCCGCGGAGCGCGTTGCAGTTCGAGTGGTAGGCGACCTTGTGCGGAAACGACGCCCAGGGCAGCTCCTCGATCTTCAGCACGTCGTGCAGGAACTCGACGAGTTCGAAGGTCTTGGCCCGCACCGCCTTCACCTCGTCGGTCTGCGGGATCGCGGTGAGGTGCTCGCGCACCTGATGCACGCAGGAGCCGGACGGGGCGACGACGTAGTCGAAGCCCGAAAAATTCTTGACGAACAGCGCCTCGGTCGCGGCGGCCTCCTGGTGACAGCCGGTATTCGTCATCGGCTGGCCGCAGCAGGTCTGATCGTAGGGATATTCGACGGTGAGGCCGAAGCGCTCCAGCAGCTCCAGCGTGGCGATGCCGACCTCCGGCTCGAAGGCATCGACGTAGCAGGGGACGAACAGCCCGATCCGCATGGCACTCTTCGATCGCGGTTTCAGCCGAGAGCGCGGCCCTTTCACCTTGGAACGGTTTCAAGCCGGCAGGGGCTGCATACGCCTCCGATCCCGGGTTTCCAAGCGCGCGGTGCGCGCGCCGGTCAGTTGGTCACGGGCGCGGCCCGGCCGGCGGCGCGGATGCGGCCCAGAACGCTGGCGTAGTTCTCCGGCGTCAGGATGCCGACGAGCTTGTCGCGGATCACCCCGTCGGGCCCGATGATGAAGGTCTCCGGCACGCCGTAGACGCCGAGATCGATGCCGGCGCGGCCGCTCGTGTCGGCGCCGACCGCGGAGAACGGCAGGCCGTGGCGCTCCAGCCAGCGCCGCCCGGCATCCCCCGGATCCTTGTAATCGATGCCGACGAGGCGGATGCCGGGCTCCTGCGCGAGGCGCATCAGCATCGGATGCTCGACCTGGCACGGAGCGCACCACGAGGCGAAGACGTTGAGAACGGTCACCTGCCCCTTCAGGTCCGCGCTCGACAGGCCGGGCACCGGCTTGCCGTCGGCCTGCAGGCCGTTCACCGGACCGAGCGCGAAGCTCGGCACCGGCTTGCCGATGAGCGCCGAGGGCAGCGCCTGCGGGTCGGCGCCCGAGCGCAGCCGCACGAAGAAGGCCACCGCCAGCACGGCGAAGACGACGACCGGCAACAGGACGAGGAGCGAGCGGCGGGGACGCTCGCCGGTGCCGGGCGGGATCGCCCCGGAGCCCTGCGCGCTCACGGCCGCCCTCCCCTGTCGTCCTGAAGCTCGGCGAGCGCGCGGCGCTGCGCCCGCCCGTCCCACCAACCGTTGAGGATCAGCGCACCGAGCACCAGGGCGGCGAAGCCGTAGGAGCCGGCGATGAAGGGGGCGTAGGGTCCGAAGTCCATGCTCGATCTCAGATCGCCTGTCCGACGGGAAGGGTCGCGGCGGCGCGGGTGACGGGAACGGTCTCCTGCGCACCGGCATCGAGCCGCTCGGCCTGCCGGATCAGCAGCGTGCGCACCCGGCGGCGATAGATCTCGGTGCGCATCGCCTGCAGATGCAGGGTGACGCCGAGCAGCGTCATCGCCAGCACCATCTCGAGCAGCGGGTAGAGCATCGAGGAATCGATCGAAGAGCCGCCCATGCGCAGGATCGAGGCCGGCTGGTGCAGCGTCGACCACCAGTTCACCGAGAACTTGATGATCGGCAGGTTCACCGCGCCGACCAGCGTCAGGATCGAGACCGCGCGCGCGGCCCGGCTCGGATCCTCGATGGTCCGCCACAGGGCGATGATGCCGCAATAGATCAGGAACAGCACGAGCATCGAGGTCAGGCGCGCGTCCCAGACCCAGTAGGTGCCCCACATCGGCTTGCCCCAGAGCGAGCCGGTGACGAGGCAGATCAGGGTGAAGGCCGCGCCGATCGGCGCCGCGGCGCGCTGCGACACGTCGGCGAGGGGATGGCGCCAGACCAGCGTGCCGATCGCGGACAGGGTCATCGCCCCGTAGAAGCCCATGCCGAGGATCGCGGCGGGGACGTGCACGTACATGATCCGCACGGTGTCGCCCTGCTGGTAATCGGGCGGCACCACGAAGAAGGTCAGGTACAGCCCAGCCGCGACGAGCAGGCCGGAGACGGCGGCGAGCCAGGGCAAGGCCGCGCCCGACCAGAGCAGGAAGTGGCCCGGATGGGCGAGGCGATTCCAGAGGGCGGTCCACATGGACGCTTCCATACCCAAGAGTGCGCTGCAGCGGCAATGCGCGCGAACGTCCCGGCAGGCCGGTGCCGCGCAAGTCGGCGCGTTGCGGAACATTTGTGCAGCGCCCTGCCGGAACGGCCCGTAATCTCGCAACTTACCGGCTTACCTCGTCCGAATTCTGCTCCCCGGGCCGAGAGAACCACGTTGCAGGCCGTTCCATGCTGATCAAGACCGGGTACGACATCACCTTCGAGACGGACGCCGCGACGCCGATGTCGCTGCTGCTGAGCGTCCACCCCTCGCGCCAGGGCGATCTGCGCAGCCCCGAAACCATCCGGTTCGACCCGCCGATTCCGCAGCGGCAGTCGCTCGATGCCTTCGGCAACGTCTGCACCCGCATCGTCGCGCCGGCCGGCCGGCTCGCGATCTCGGCGGATTTCCTGGTGGCGGATTCAGGGTTGCCCGACCCGGTCGTGCCGGACGCCGCCCAACTGCCGGTGGACGCCCTGCCGGACGACGTGATGCTCTACCTGATGGCGAGCCGCTACTGCGACACCGACCGACTGTGCGGGCTCGCGTGGCAGCTCTTCGGACACACGCCGGAAGGCTGGGCGCGGGTCCAGGCGATCGTCGATCACGTGCATGAGCGGATCCGCTTCGACTATATGCAGGCCGACGCCACGCGCACCGCTTTCGACGGCTATCATCAGCAGGTCGGCGTCTGCCGCGACTTCGCGCATCTCGCCATCGCCTTCTGCCGCTGCATGAACATCCCGGCGCGGTACTGCACGGGCTATCTCGGCGATATCGGCGTGCCGGCCGTGCCCGATCCGATGGACTTCTCCGCGTGGTTCGAAGTCTATCTCGGCGGACGCTGGTACACCTTCGATGCCCGGCACAACACGCCGCGGATCGGCCGGATCGTCATGGCGCGCGGCCGCGACGCGACGGATTGCGCGATCTCCACGAGCTTCGGAACGGCCCGGCTGGTCGCGTTCGCGGTCCACACCGACGAGGTCGCGGACGGGACGACGGCCGATCTGATGCGGGCGGCCTAGCGTCAGATCAACAGCCGGTCGGCCACCGCCTCGGCCAGCGAGAGCGAGGAGGTCAGGCCCGGACTCTCGATCCCGAAGAGCTGGACCAGCCGCGGCATTCCGTGCTCGGCCGGGCCGTCGATGCGGAAATCCGCCGCCGGCTCGCCGGGACCGCTGAGCTTCGGCCGGATGCCGGCATAGTCGGGCATCAGGCGCCCGTCGGGCAGGCCGGGCCAGTAGCGCCAGATCGCCGCCTCGAACCGTTCGGCCCGGGCCGGATCGACCGTGTAGTCCGGCGCCTCCACCCACTCGACGTCGGGCCCGAACCGCATCCGGCCGGCGAGGTCCAGGGTCAGGTGGATGCCCAAGCCTCCCTCGACCGGCGCCGGGTAGATCAGCCGCGTGAAGGCCGGCCGGCCGCCGCACCCGAAATAGCTGCCCTTGGCCAGCACCTGTCGGGGTACGCCGGTCGGTGGCAACCCCTCGATCCGGCGGGCGAGCGCCTGCGCGCCGAGGCCGGCGGCGTTGACCAGGCCATCGACCTCCAACCGGTCCGGCGCCGCGCCGCCGAAGCGGACCTGCCAGCGCCCCTCCCGTCGCTCGGCGGCCTCGATCGGGGTGTGCAGCGCCAGAACGCCGCCGGCATCCTCGATATCGCCGAGGAGGGCGAGCATCAGGGCATGGCTGTCAACGATCCCGGTCGCGGGCGAGTGGAGCGCCGCGACGCAGGACAGGGCCGGCTCCAGGGCGACGGCCTCGGCGCGTTCGAGCAGGACAAGGCCCTCGACCCCGTTCTCGACCCCGCGCGAACGAATCGTCTCGAGCATCGGGCGCTCGGCCTCGCGGGTCGCCACGATCAGCTTGCCGCACAGCCGGTAGGGCACGCCGTGGCTCTCGCAGAAGTCGACGAGGCGGCGGCGTCCCTCGACGCAGTGGTAAGCGCGCAGCGAACCGGGCGGGTAGTACATCCCGCCGTGGATCACCTCCGAACTGCGGGCCGACACGCCGGTGCCGATCGCCTCGGCCGCCTCCGCGAGGATGACCGAAGCACCGCGCAGGGCGAGAGCCCGCGCGACCGCGAGTCCGACCACCCCCGCCCCGACGACGAGCACCTCCATGCCTCGGATGCCTCAAGAAACGCGCGACCGCGGGCCGTTGCGGCGCCGTCCGCGACGGTGCGGTCGATGACCGGACGACCTTGCTGGTCTCAGTTCTTGCTGTCGAGCGGACGTCCGAGCAGGCGGGCGAACTCCGCCTCGATTTCTTCCACCGAGAACGGGTTCTGGCCCTGAGCCCCCGGCTCGGACGCGTCGGCCTTCGACGGGTCCGTTTTCGGCGGCTCGGGCCTCGATGGCTCAGGCTTAAGCGTCTCGGGCTTAGGCATCTCGGGCTTGGGCGCTTCGGGTTTCGCCGGCTCGGGTCTCGGCGGCGCCACGAATTGAGGTGGTGCGACGGGCTTGGCCGGTGGCGCCGGTTTCGGCTCCGCTTGAGGCGGATTCACCACGGGAACCGGCGCGGGTTCCGGCCTGGCCGCCGCAGCCGGCGGCGGCGGCTCGGGCGGCCGTGACGCTCCCGTGGCCGACATCGCCGCCGCGACCGGATCGGGCTCCGAGGCAACTGGCTGAGCCGGTGTCGGAGCCGCCGGCGGAGGGAGGATTTCCTGCGGAGCGCCGGGCGGCGGCGTGACGGCGGACGAGGGGCGCTTCAGCGCGACCTGAAGCTGGCGCGCCATGTCGGACAGGACGGCCGGATCGACCGATCTCGGTTCACGGCTGGCCATGACCGGTGACGGCTCGGGCACGGGCGCCGGCGCGCCCGCGGGTTCGGCGCGGGGGCCGCGCTCGGACGCAACTTCCGGGCGCGGGCTGACCACGGGCGGCGCAGTGCGGCGCATCAGGCGGCTGACCGGCGTCGCCGGCCGGACCGGAGCGTCGCCGGGCGAGACCTCCGGCTCGAACAGGCCGGGATCGAGGGGCGGCGCCCGGTCGGTCGCGGGCGGGGCACCGGGAACGGCGGCCGGCACGACCTCCGGCATCGCGAAGGTCGGCGGCATCGGCGAGTCGAGGAAGGGATCGGTGCGCGGCGGCTCCAGCCCGCCGGACTCGGCGGACCCGATCTCGCCCGTACGGGCGTGCCCCTCCGGGGCGTAGCGGCTCCCCGCGCCGCGCTGAATATGGCGCTCGACCACGACGTCGTTTGGGCCGCCGACCAGCAGCAGGTGCTCCACGTTGTCCCGCCGCAGCAGGATGAGCTGCCGCTGCCGATCGAGTTCGTAGATGTCGACGATGCCGAGCCGCGGCTGGCGGCCGCGCTGGCCCGACCCCGCCGAGAGGGTGAGACCGCGCCCGGACAGCCGCATGAACAGCAGCGCCGCGATCAGAAACAGCACCAGGATGACGAGGAAGATCACCAGGAACTGCAGGGCGTAGGAGCCCTCGGAACTGAAGAACGCTTGCAAGACCCGCGTCTTTCTAAGTCGGGGCTTCGGCGTCGCCGCGCGGCCTCCAGCGATGTCCGGAGCCGGCGGGCGATGATCTCGGCCCTACGCAATACAGAGTTCGATTATCGCCGCCGCCTTGCCGCCGGGCAACAAAGGCTGACACTTCGTTAACAACTCGGTGCGGTCGAAACCGGCCATTCCCCGCCGTCGGGGCGACGTGCGGCAGAATGGGCACCCGGCAGGATTTGCCCGGTTAACGGGTCCTTAACCATGCAGGCGGCAGTTTCTGCCGGGTCCGGATCCGCGGCCTCCCGAACCGCATCGCCCGCCGGCCCGGCCTCGAGGCATCATGTCGCTCACCGACCTGCCCCTGCTCGGCATGCTGCGCACCCGGATGCACTGGCATCAGGCCCGCCAAGCCCTGCTCGCCGAGAACGTCGCCAATGCCGACATGCCGGGCTTCCGTCCGCGCGACCTCGCCGAACCCTCCGCTGCCTCCGCCGGTCTCGCCGCCCCGATCGGGGCCACCGTCGGCGGCGACGGGGTCGCCCGCACGGATTCCGCCCATATCGGGACCTCGACGAGCGCCGGGCCGAACGCCGATCCGCGCCGCTTCAAGGGCTTCGAGGTTCGCCCCTCCGGCAACGGGGTGAACCTGGAGGAGGAGATGATGAAGGCCGGCGACAACCAAGCCGACTACCAGCTCGTCGCCTCGCTTTACCAGAAGAGCCTCGACGCCCTGAAGATCGCCGTCGGCAAGCGCTGACATCCGTAAGCGGAGACCGTCATGGATTTCCTGAAGAGCCTCGGCATCGCCGCCTCCGGCCTCAAGGCGCAGTCCGGCCGGATGCGCATCATCGCCGAGAACATCGCCAACGCCGATTCGACGGCGCAGACCGCCGGCGGCGATCCCTATCGGCGCAAGATCCCGACCTTCACGAGCCGCTTCGACCGCGAGTTGAACGCCAGCGTCGTCGAGGCCGGCCGGGTTCGGCGCGATCCGACGCCGTTCCGCACCAAGCACGATCCCGGCAACCCGGCCGCGGATGCCCGCGGCGAGGTCCGCCTGCCCAACGTCAACGGCCTCATCGAGAACATGGACATGCGCGAGGCCCAGCGCTCCTACGAGGCCAACCTCAACATGGTGACCGCCACGCGGCGGATGATCTCCCGCACTCTCGAGATCCTGAAGGCGTAGCCCCGATGACGACCTCCGCCTTCGCCGCCGGCGCCTACGGCGCCGCCCAGAGCCTCGCCCGCCCGGGCGCCCCGAAGCCCGCCCAAGGCATGGCCCAGGGGCTGACGGCGCCGGGGGGCTTCACCGGCCTCCTGCAGCAGAGCCTCGACAGCGTGGCGCAGTCCGGCGCGCAGGCCGACCGCGCCGCCCTCTCGGCGGCGGCGGGCAAGGCCAACGTGGTGGACGTGGTGACCGCGGTCGCCGAGAGCGAGACCGCCCTCCAGACCCTGGTCGCGGTGCGCGACCGCGTGATCTCCGCCTACGAAGAGATCATGCGCATGCCGATCTAGCACTTCTTTCCTCTCCCCGCGTGCCGGGAGGGGATGCTGCCGACACTCCCAGTTGAAGCCGAAAGCCCCATGACCGGCCTTGCCATCCTCGACGTCGCCCGCGACGGCATCTTCGTCTTCCTGAAGGTGGCGGGGCCGCTGATGATCGTCGCCCTCGTCGTCGGCCTGATCGTGTCGCTGTTCCAGGCGCTGACGCAGATCCAGGAACAGACGCTGATCTACGTGCCGAAGATCGTCGCGGTGTTCGGGGTGATGCTGCTGATGCTCCCCTTCATCGGCGACGCCATGGCCGCCTACATGGCGCGGATCGCCGCCCGGATCGCCGCGGGCGGGTGATGGAACGGCAGCGCGACCTCGGACGAGCGTGTAGGATGAGCCGGCATGACCACGCCGCTCGACCTGCTGCTGCCCGGCCTCGCGGCGGCCTTCCTCATCACCTTCGCCCGGGTCGGCACCCTGATCATGCTGATGCCGGGACTGGGCGAGCAGCTCATCGCCGGCCGCATCCGGCTCGCCCTCGCCCTCCTCGTGACGCTGGTGCTGTTTCCGACCGTGCGGCCGATGCTGCCGACGGGCAACGCGGCGCTGGCGGCCCCCGCCCTGATCGGCCTCCTGTTCGGCGAGATCCTGATCGGGCTGATGCTCGGCCTGTGCGTGCGCATGATCGTCGCCGCGCTCCAGACCGCGGGCACGGTGATCTCGCAGCAGCTCGGCCTGTCCTACGCCATGACCGTCGATCCGACGATGGGCGGGCAGCAGGCGGCGCTCGGCAACTTCCTGGCGCTGCTCGGCGTCACGCTCATCATGGCGACCGACCTGCACCACGTCGCCCTCGAAGCGATCGGGCGCAGCTACGTCCTGCTGCCGCCGAGCGGCGTGCCGGCCATGGCGGATGCCGCCAAGCTGGCGCTCGACGCGTTCAGCCGCGGCTTCGCCCTGGCGGTTCGGATCTCCGGGCCGTTCATCGTCTTCGGCATCCTGTTCAATCTCGGGCTCGGCGTGCTCTCCCGGCTGATGCCGCAGCTGCAGGTGTTCTTCCTCGCCGTTCCCGCCTCGGTGCTGATCGGCATGATGCTGCTCGTCGGGGCGCTGGGTCTCGTCATGGGACTGTTCCTGGACGATCTCGGCCGCTATCTCGGCGCGTTCCTCGGCCGCTGACGGTCCGCGCGCCGATCCGGAACGGGGGAGCCTGAACCGGTGTCCGACGAGACCGACGACGAGGACAAGACCGAAGACCCGACGCCGCGGCGCATCGAGCAGGCGATCGAGCGCGGCGACGTCCCGAACTCCCCCGAGATCAACACCTTCTTCATCCTGGCGGCCTTCACGCTGGCCCTGATGCTCTCGGCCCGCCCGGTGGCCGAGGGGCTGACCCGCGACATGCGCGGCTTCCTCGAACATGCCGGCAGCCTGTCCTCGGACGGGGGCACCTATCTCGGTGTCGCCGTCCGGGCGGGCTGGGTCTGCGCCAAGGCGCTCGCCGTGCCGCTCGGCATCGCGATGCTCGCGGCCATCGCCGCCGGCCTGATCCAGCACCGGCCGATCTTCACCGCCGAGAGCCTGATGCCGAAATTCGCGCGCATCTCGCCCATGGCCGGCGCCAAGCGCCTGCTCGGCATGGATGCCTGGGTCAATTTCGCCAAAGGGCTGGCCAAGATCGTCGTGGTCGGCTCGGTCGCGGGCGCGATCCTGTGGAGCGAGCACGACCGGGCCGAATCCTTCGCTCAGCTCGATCCCGGCGCGGCCCTCCAGGGCACGCTCACGCTCGCGCTCAAGATGATGGGCGGCATGCTCGCGGCCTACGCCGCCATCGCGCTCGGCGACGCGCTCTACCAGCGCCACCGCTGGCACGTGCGCCTGCGCATGACCAAGGAGGAGATGAAGCAGGAGCACAAGGAGAGCGAGGGCAGCCCCGAGGTGAAGGCTCGGATCCGTCAGCTGCGCCAGGCGCGGGTGAAGAAGCGGATGATGGCCGCCGTGCCCACCGCGACCGTGGTGGTGACGAACCCGACCCACTTCGCCGTGGCGCTCCGCTACGAGGCCGGCATGGCCGCCCCCGTCTGCGTCGCCAAGGGCGTCGACTCGCTGGCGCTGCGCATCCGTGCGGTCGCCGCCGAGCACGACGTGCCGGTGATGGAGAACCCGCCGCTCGCCCGCGCCCTGCACGCCACGGTCGAGGTGGATGAGGAGATTCCCGCCGAGCACTATCGCGCAGTTGCGGAGGTCATCGGTTTCGTGCTTCGCCTGCGCCGAAGGGCCGCCTGACGCGCGATCCGCCTCCGCGTGGGACGGCGAAGTCGTTCAGGCGCCACGGTTTATGCACCATTGTCCGGCAATGCTCCGGCAAACAACGCGGCGGTCGACGACCCACGGGGCGCGAAGCGGCCAAGGTCGTCGGTGATATGCGGCGGCCATCTGCGGCGGCCATGTGCGAGGGATGGGTAGGGCCTGATGGCTGAGGTCAGCGGACCAGCGGTGCCGGCGTCCGGTTCGATCGATCGCTCGGAGCGGCCGGGCCGGGTCGGCCTGCTGCTGATGCTGGCGGGGCTGCTCGTCGGCGCGGCGGTGGGGCTGTCCTTCGTCGCCAACGAGCAGGCGCAGCCGCTCATCCTCGCCCTGCTGGCGCTGCTCGCGATGGCGGGCGTGTTCTTCCTGTTCGCGCTGGCGATCGGCGCGCTGCAGCTCGCCGGCCCCGCCTCGCGCGACGACATCACCCGCGCCATCGTCGACGCCGCCCCCGAGGGCACGCTCGTCGTCGAGGACAACGGGCGGATGATCTACGCCAACGAGGCCTATATGCGGCTGGCCGGCGGCGACAGCTTCTCGAACCTGCGCTCCATCGAGCGCATCTTCGTCGGCGCGCCGGAGGTCTCGGAGGCGGTTTACCGGCTCGCGCAGGCGTCCCGCGACGACCGCGCCTACGCGGAAGAGATCCGGATGTCGCCCCCGCCCGGCGGCGCGCCGGACCGCGACTTCGCGTGGTACCGCATCGCCGTGCGGCCGATCCCGCGCCACCGCGGCTCCGCGGCGCTCTGGACGGTGAGCGACATCACCCACGAGCGCGAGCGCCAGGAGAACGTCTTCCAGGAACTTCAGCACGCGATCGATTATCTCGACCACGCGCCGGCGGGCTTCCTGTCGATCGATGCCGCCGGCTCGATCGTCTACATGAACGCGACGCTCGCCTCCTGGCTCGGTTACGACCTCGCGACCGTCGGCTCGGGCGGGCTCAAGCTGCTGGAGATCGCGCCCGGCGCCGACATGCTCACCACCGCGCCCGGCCTGCCCGGCGAGGTGCGCACCGACCGCTACGACATCGATCTGCGCCGCCGCAACGGCCAGCCGCTGCCGACCCGGCTCTATCACCGCGTCGCCTACGGGCAGGACGGGGCGCCCGGCCCCTCGCGCACCTTCGTGCTCAACCGCTCCGCCGGCTCGGATGCCGACGAGCCGCAGCGCGCCGCCGAGGTGCGCCTCGCCCGCTTCCTCAACAACAGCCCGATCGCCATCGCCACCCTCGACCGCGACGGCCGCGTGATCCGCGCCAACGCCTCGTTCGTCCGCCTGTTCGCCGGCATGCCGCGCCAGCCGGCGGCGGAGGCCGGCCGCGACGCGCCCGATCCGATGATGCGCGATGCGGTTCTGGAGAGCGATCGCGGCGCCATCGAGAGCGCGCTCGCCCGCGCCGCCAACGGATTCGGCGGCCTCGAACCGATCGAGGTCGGCCTGTCCGGTCCCGGCGAGCGCTCGGCCCGCGTGTGGATGAGTCCGGCGGATGCCGACGGGACGCAGGCCGCGGATGCCGAGGGCAAGGCCGACGGCGACCGCGAGCGGGTGATCCTCTACGCCCTCGACACCACGGCCCAGCGCCAGCTCGAGCAGCAGATCGCGCAGACCCAGAAGATGGACACGGTGGGCCAGCTCGCCGGCGGCATCGCCCACGACTTCAACAACGTCCTGCAGGCGATCATCGGCTACTCGGACCTGCTGCTCGCGAGCCACCGGCCGACCGACCACGCCTTCCAGGACATCATGCAGATCAAGCAGAACGCGAACCGGGCGGCGAGCCTGGTGCGCCAGCTGCTGGCCTTCTCCCGCCGCCAGACCCTGCGGCCGGAGGTGATGGATGTCGGCGAGGCGCTCTCCGACCTGACACTGCTGCTCAAGCGCCTGCTCGGCGAGCGCGTGCAGCTCGACTTCCGCCACGGCCGCGAGATCTGGCCGATCAAGGCCGACGTGAACCAGTTCGAGCAGGTGATCGTGAACCTCGCGGTCAACGCCCGCGACGCGATGCCCGGCGGCGGCAGCCTGACGATCCGCACCGCCAACTGCCCCGTCGACGGCGAGCGGCCGGTGGGGATCCCGGCGGGCGACCACGTGATGATTGAGGTGACCGATACCGGCGAGGGAATCCCGCCCGAGGTGCGCCAGAAGATCTTCGAGCCGTTCTTCACCACCAAGGAGATCGGCAAGGGCACCGGGCTCGGGCTCTCGACGGTGTTCGGCATCGTCAACCAGTCGGGCGGCGCCATCGACGTGCAGTCGACGGTGGGCGAAGGCACCACCTTCCGCATCTACCTGCCCCGTCACGAGCCCGGCGCCGAGGCCCTGCCCGAGCCGGTGCCGCCGCCCCGGGTGACGTCCGAGCCCGAGATGCCCGCGCTCGCGAAGCCCGCCGGCTCCGACGGTGGCGAGCCGAAGCCGGATGCCGGCGTGACGGGCGATCCGAAGCCGTCCGAGCCGGGATCGGATGCCGCCTCCCCCGTCGCGCGGGCGCCGGAGCCGCCGAAGCCGGCGACCGACCACACGGGTCAGGGCACCGTCCTGCTCGTCGAGGACGAGGATCCGGTCCGCGCGGTCAATTCCCGCGCCCTCTCCGCCCGCGGCTACACGGTGCTGGAGGCCGCCTCTGGCATCGAGGCCCTGCGCCTGATCGAGGAACATGCCGACGGCATCGACGTTGTGGTGTCCGACGTCGTCATGCCGGAGATGGACGGGCCGACCCTGCTGCGCGAGCTGCGCAAGCATTATCCCGATCTGAAGGTGATCTTCGTCTCCGGCTACGCGGAGGACGCCTTCCGCAAGAACCTGCCTGAGGGCGAGACCTTCAACTTCCTGCCGAAACCCTTCAGCCTGAAGCAGCTCGTCGAGACGGTGAAGCGCACGATGGCGAGCTGACCCTCGACCGACGGCGCGGAGGAACCGCATCCCCGAGCAGAGCTTCTGCGAATTTCGTGGGATTTACATCAGCGGGCACGAAGGAGCGCTCCGCCTCTCGCATGCGCGCGGTGATGCGCGCACAGTGGCTTCGGCTCGATCGAGAGGGACGGCTTTAGAACGATCGATTGTCGGACTCGTCCTGCGACATATCCACGGAGGGCGTCGCCTCCTCGTCCTCGGCCCGTAAGCCGCGCCGGAACTCGAACAGGCTCATCTGAAGAAGCGTGCGCTGCCTGAATGTCGCAGTCGGCCCCAATCGTTCCTCGGCCTGGCGCAAGAGCTGCTCGATTTCACGAAGTTCGTTGAGGTCTTTCAGCATGAAGTCTACCTTGTCGTGCGTCCACTCAAGGATAGAGTGGGCCGCATAGTTCTCGCGCGCCATGCTCAGGGCTCGCCTCGCGATTTGCAGATCGATGATGGCTCTTTCAGTGAATTTTACCGAACTTCATCGTACGATATTCGGGAGTCTGACCCGAGATCCGATATTCATGCAACCCCTTCGAAGTTCACTGCTGTCACACACAATACGATGTACTCACGGACCATGAGCACACAAATCTTTCAAACGCCAATCCGTGACTAAACCTAGAATTAATTGAATATATTGACATAGGTTTATTGATCGACTTCCCGATCCGCGCCTCCGCATCACTACGAAGATCGACCGACCAGGTTGCGGACAGACATGGCATACTCGCCATGATCTCCGTCATCGCCTCCATATGTTTGTCATCGTTATTGAAAGTTGTGCAACCCGCAATGTTAGAGGCGTGGCACGACGCCGCGGTGACGGTGGGAAACCGTCGCGCTGGGACTTGCGTAAAAAGAACAAAACAGGTACGAAATCGATCAGCTCCGGCGGATTGAGCGCCGTGCCCCTCCCATGCATAAGGATGCCGAGCGATGGCCCAGCCTGCGCTGAAGATGGTGGAATCCTCGACAATGGCAGCAGCGGACAAGGACAAGTCGAAGGCGATCGAGGCTGCGCTGACGCAGATCGAGCGGGCTTTCGGCAAAGGCTCGATCATGCGCCTCGGCAAGACCGACAAGGTGCAGGAGGTCGAGACCGTCTCGACCGGCTCGTTGGGCCTCGACATCGCGCTCGGCGTCGGCGGCCTGCCGCGCGGCCGGGTGATCGAGATCTACGGGCCGGAATCCTCGGGCAAGACGACGCTGGCGCTCCACACCATCGCCGAGGCCCAGAAGAAGGGCGGCGTCTGCGCCTTCGTCGATGCGGAGCACGCCCTCGACCCGGTCTACGCGCGCAAGCTCGGCGTCAACCTCGACGACCTGCTGATCTCGCAGCCCGATACCGGTGAGCAGGCGCTCGAAATCACCGACACGCTGGTGCGCTCCGGCGCCATCGACGTGCTGGTGGTCGACTCGGTCGCCGCGCTGACCCCGCGCGCCGAGATCGAGGGCGAGATGGGCGAGAGCCAGCCGGGCCTCCAGGCCCGCCTGATGAGCCAGGCGTTGCGCAAGCTCACCGGCTCGATCTCGCGCTCGAACTGCATGGTGATCTTCATCAACCAGATCCGCATGAAGATCGGCGTGATGTACGGGAGCCCCGAGACCACCACCGGCGGCAACGCGCTGAAGTTCTACGCCTCGGTGCGCCTCGACATCCGCCGCGTCTCGACGCTGAAGGATCGCGACGAGGCCATCGGCAACTCGGTCCGCGTCAAGGTCGTGAAGAACAAGGTCGCGCCGCCCTTCAAGCAGGTCGAGTTCGACATCATGTTCGGCGAGGGCGTGTCGAAGGTCGGCGAGCTCGTCGATCTCGGCGTGAAGGCCGGCATCGTCGAGAAGTCGGGCGCTTGGTTCTCCTACGACAGCCAGCGCCTCGGCCAGGGCCGCGAGAACGCCAAGGGTTTTCTGCGCGACAATCCGGACATCGCGAACAAGATCGAGGCCTCGATCCGCCAGAACTCGGGTCTCGTCGCCGACCGCATCCTCGAGAACGCCAAGCCGACGGCCGACGATCTGGACGAGGGCGAGGCGTAGGCGCCTCGCCCGACGCACCGGGCGTGAAAAAAGCCCGCCGCGCGTGAGCGCGGCGGGCTTTTTGCTGCGCCTGGACGTGGCGTTCCAGGTCAGGCCGGCGGGTGGCCCGCGTCGAACTCGGCCGCGAAGCGGGCACCGGGACGGTCCATGCAGCGATCGACCCAGGCATCGATCTCCGGCACGCCGGGCTTGCCGAACCACGCGTAGGGCGAGTGCAGCAGGAGGTCGGCGGCGGTGAACCGGTCGCCGAGGAGGTAGGGCTGATCCCGCAGCGTCTCGGTGAGCCGCGCCTTGATCTCCGCTTCGGTGCGGAAGGTGCGGGCGATCGCCGGGTGATCGACCCCGACGGCCTGCAGCGTCAGCACCGGCTCGACGACGCCCGCGTACCACGCGAGCCAGCTCAGGTAGGGGCCGCGCCGCGGATGCCCGGCCGGGACGCTCAATCCGGCCGCCGGAAACAGCTCGGCGAGGTACTGGATGATCGCGCTCGATTCCCACACCAGGGTGCCGTCGTGGTCGAGCAGCGGCACCTTGCCGTCCGGGTGAGGATTGCGCGGGTCGCGGCCGCCCGAGCCGTCCATTCGCGGGATCGCGACGACATCGATCTTCACCTGCTCCAGCGCATCGAGCTCCTTGAGGAGCGCGACGATGCGGGTCGAGCGGCTGCGGGGCGCGTGGTAGAGGGTGATCATCGGCGGGTCTCCTGTTGCCGGTGCACGGGAGCCGTTATAGCCAAGCCTACCTGCCAGTTTCCGTCAGTTGGGCGATGGCGCGCACCGATCGACTCTTCCGGCTGCTCCACGCGATGCGGACCCTGCCGTCGCCGCTGACCGCCGCGCGGCTGGCTGAGGAAACCGGCGTGTCGCTGCGCTCGCTCTATCGCGACATCGACAGCCTGCGCGCGGCCGGCGCCCGCATCGACGGCGAGCGGGGCTACGGCTATCGTCTGATCGAGGATGTCGCCCTGCCGCCGCAGACCTTCGACCGGGTCGAGATCGAGGCGCTGGTGCTCGGGCTGGCCGAGGTCCGCCACTTCGGCGACCCGGCGCTGGAGAAGGCCGGCGCGTCGGTGCTGGCGAAGGTCGCGGCCACCCTGCCCAGCCGAACCGAGCAACACCTGCTCCACGCGATTTCGAAGGTCCGCCGCACCGAGGCACGCTTCCCCGCCATCCCCGACATGGACGTGATCCGGGCCGGGTGCTGGCATGAGGAAGCCCTGTTCCTTCGCTACGCCGACAAGGACGGCACGGTCACCGAGCGGACGATCCTGCCGCTCTCCGTGGTCTATCTCGACAGCAAGATGACGCTGCTGGCGTGGTGCTGCCTGCGCGAGGCGTTCCGCATGTTCCGGCTCGACCGGGTCCGGGAGGTGCGGGCCGCCGGCACGAGTTTTCGGCCGCGCCGGGTCGTGCTGCTGCGCGGCTACCTCGCCGAATTGCAGGCGGGCCGCCCTTTCGTGCAGCCGCCCGGCTCTCCGCACGACGAGCTGACGTGACTCGCACAGCTCCGGCCCGTATGAGGACCCGGATATGCTGCCGCGCTGCCCGCCAGCCGGCTCCCGACGCGACATGATTTCCGAGCCTATCCGATGAGCGGCGTCAACGAGATCCGATCGACCTTCCTGGACTACTTCCGGGATGCCGGGCACGCGGTCGTGCCCTCGTCCTCGCTGGTGCCGAAGAACGACCCGACCCTGATGTTCACGAACGCCGGCATGGTGCAGTTCAAGAACGTTTTTACGGGTGTCGAGAAGCGACCCTATGTGAAAGCCACATCGTCGCAGAAATGCGTGCGGGCTGGCGGCAAGCACAACGATCTCGACAATGTCGGCTACACCGCGCGGCATCACACCTTCTTCGAGATGCTCGGCAATTTCTCCTTCGGCGATTATTTCAAGGCCGACGCGATCGAGCTGGCCTGGAGGCTGATTACCAAGGAGTTCGGGCTGACCCCCGAGCGCCTGCTGGTGACCGTCTACGCGGACGACGACGAGGCTGCGGGCCTCTGGCGCAAGATCGCGGGCTTCTCCGACGACAAGATCATCCGGATCGGCACGTCGGACAACTTCTGGCAGATGGGCGATACCGGCCCCTGCGGCCCCTGCTCGGAGATCTTCATCGACCAGGGCCCGGCGCTCGCCGGCGGCCCGCCCGGCTCGCCGGACGAGGACGGCGACCGCTTCCTCGAATTCTGGAACCTCGTGTTCATGCAGTACGAGCAGGTCGAGCCGGGGGTGCGCAATCCCCTGCCCCGGCCCTCGATCGACACCGGCATGGGCCTGGAGCGGATGGCCGCGATCCTCCAGGGCGTCCACTCGAACTACGACACCGACCTGTTCCGCGCGCTGATCGATGCGGTGGCCCACGCCGTGTCCCGCGCGCCGGAGCCCGCGACGCGGGCCTCCTACCGCGTCATCGCCGACCATCTGCGCTCGACCTCGTTCCTGATCGCCGACGGCGTGCTGCCGTCGAACGAGGGCCGCGGCTACGTGCTGCGCCGGATCATGCGCCGCGCCATGCGCCACCTCGAACTGCTCGGCGCCCGCGACCCTGTCATGTACCGCCTCGTGCCGACCCTGGTGCGCGAGATGGGGCAGGCCTTCCCGGAACTCGCCCGCAACGAGGCGCTGATCTCCGAGACCCTGCGGCTGGAAGAAGGCCGCTTCCGCAAAACCCTGGAGCGCGGCCTCGCCATCCTCGACGCGGAGAGCCGTGATCTCAGCGCCGGCCAGAACCTGTCCGGCGAGACCGCCTTCACCCTCTACGACACCTACGGCTTCCCGCTCGACCTGACTCAGGACGCGCTGAAGGCCCGCGGCATCGGCGTCGACACGCAAGCCTTCGACGCCGCGATGCAGCGCCAGAAGCAGGCGGCGCGCGCCGCTTGGCAGGGCTCCGGCGAGGCCGCGACCGAGACCGTCTGGTTCGGCATCAAGGAGCGCACCGGCGCCACCGAGTTTCTCGGCTACGAGACCGAGAGCGCGGAAGCCGTGGTCGGCGCGCTCCTGCGCGAGGGCGCCGAGGTCGAGGCTCTGAAGGCCGGCGAGAGCGGCCTCGTCGTCGCCAACCAGACGCCGTTCTACGGCGAGTCCGGCGGTCAGGTCGGCGACACCGGCACGATCACCGCGCCCGGCCTCACGGCGCGCGTGACCGGCACGGAGAAGAAGCTCGGCGACCTGTTCGTGCATCACGTCACGGTCGAGGAGGGCACGCTCGCCGTCGGTGCCGCGGTGGAGCTGAAGGTCGATCACGCCCGCCGGGCCGCGATCCGCGCCAACCACTCGGCCACCCACCTGCTGCACGAGGCCCTGCGTCAGGTGCTCGGCGATCACGTGGCGCAGAAGGGCTCGCTCGTCGCGCCCGAGCGCCTGCGCTTCGACATCAGCCATCCGAAACCGATCGACGAGGCCGAGCTGAGCCGCGTCGAGGAGATCGCCAACGCGGTGCTGCTGCAGAACGCGCCGGTGGTGACCAAGCTGATGGCGGTGGACGAGGCGATCGAATCGGGCGCCCGCGCCCTGTTCGGCGAGAAGTACGGTGACGAGGTCCGCGTCGTCTCCATGGGCCGGCCGGTGGATGACGAGGGCCGCGAGGTCGAGGGCCGCCTTCCGAACTTCTCGATCGAGTTGTGCGGCGGCACCCACGTGGCGCAGCTCGGCGAGATCGGCCAGATCACCGTGCTCGGCGAGAGCGCCGTCGGCGCAGGCGTGCGCCGGATCGAGGCGATGACCGGCAGCGCCGCCCGCCGCCATCGCGCCGCGGAGAGCCGCACGCTGAGCCAGCTCGCCGGCCTGCTCAAGGCACCGGTCGGCGACGTGCCGGACCGCCTCTCCGCCCTGATCGAGGAGCGCCGCCGGCTCGAGAAGGAGCTGACGGACGCGCGGAAGAAGATCGCCATGGGCGGCGCGTTGGGCGGCGGCGACGAGCCCCGCGAGGTCAACGGCGTGAAGCTCATGACCCGCGTGGTCGAGGGCGTCGAGATGCGCGACCTGAAGGGCCTCGCCGACGAGGGCAAGACCCGCCTCGGCTCCGGCATCGTCGCCATCGTCGGCGTCTCCGCCGACGGCAAGGCCGGGCTCGTCGTCGGCGTCACCGAGGATCTGACCGGGCGCTACGATGCGGTCGGGCTCGTGCGCGCGGGCGCCGGCCATCTCGGCGGCAAGGGCGGCGGCGGACGGCGCGACATGGCCCAGGCCGGCGGACCCGACGGCAACGGCGCGGAGGCGGCGCTTGCCGCCATCGCCGAGGCGCTCGCCGCGGCCTGATCCGCCCGAAGGACCGAAATCGAAAAACGTCTCCGCTCACGGAACGGTGAGCGGGTTCGCGGCTTGGTTGGCCGCGATCCCCGCCGCCGCCGAGCCGCCTGCCCGGCCCGCCCCGCTCCCGATCCGGCCCGCGCCGCATCGGGGTGAGGCGTCAATCTTCCCGTGAGCCGATGAAACTCTTCCGCTGTCAGTCCTGCGACAACGTCCTCTATTTCGAGAACCGCACCTGCGGGCGCTGCGGCCATCGGCTCGCCTATCTGCCGCAGCTCGGTCGCATCTCGGCGCTGGAGCCGGCGGGCGACAACAATGCCTGGACCCCGCTCGCCGCGCCGGACCGCCCGAGCTTCCTCTGCACCAACGCCGCGCACGACACCTGCAACTGGATGGTGCCGCCGGGCACCACCGACGCCTTCTGCCTCGCCTGCCGCCACAACGGCATCGTGCCGGACGTCGGCGATCCGGTGAACCTGGAGCGCTGGCGGGAGATGGAGCATGCCAAGCACCGGCTGTTCTACACCCTGCTGCGCTGGAACCTGCCGCTGAAGACCCGCGCCGAGGATCCCGAGCACGGCCTGATCTTCAATTTCCTGGCCGATCCGCCGGATGCGAGCGGCCCGAAGGTGATGACCGGCCACGAGAACGGCATCATCACCATCGCCCTGGTGGAGGCCGATCCGGCCGAGCGCGAGAAGCGCCGCGCCGCCATGGGCGAGCCCTACCGGACGCTGCTCGGCCATTTCCGCCACGAGGTCGGCCACCATTACTGGGACATCCTCGTGCGCGACGCCGGCAAGCTGGAGCCGTGCCGGGCGGTGTTCGGCGACGATTCGCAGGACTACGGCGCGGCGCTCCAGCGCCACTACGACCAGGGGCCGCCGCCGAACTGGCAGGAGACCTTCGTCTCGGCCTACGCCACGACCCACCCTTGGGAGGACTTCGCCGAGACCTGGGCGCACTACCTGCACATCGTCGACACGCTGGAGATGGCCAGCGCCTTCGGCATGCAGGTCAAGCCCAAGGCCGATGTCGGCGGCGCGTTGGCCACACGGGTCGATTTCGATCCCTATATGGCCGACAGGATCGAGCAGATCATCGACGCGTGGCTCCCGTTCGTCTTCGCCATGAACAGCGTCAGCCGGGCCATGGGCGAGGGCGACCTCTACCCCTTCGTCCTCGCCCCGCCGGTGGTGACGAAGCTCGGCTTCATCCACGACCTCGTGCACGGGCGGGTGTGAGACGGTTTCCGGTTGATCGCCTCGGGCAGAGCATGGCCTGTCCCCTCCCCACAAGGGGGAGGAGAGAGGCGGTAGCCGAACCGATCAGGCGGAAACCGTAAGCGGTCGTCCGCGTCGGATCGGTCGGGGGTCAGGCCCGCCCGGCCTCCGCCGAGAGCATGGCCGGGTCGATGCCGATCGCCTTGAGGACCTGATCGTACTTCGTGCCGAGTCCCGGATCGAAGATCAGCTCCGGGTCGGCCGGGCAGTTCAGCCAGCCGTTGGCCAGGATCTCGTTCTCGAGCTGCCCCGCCTGCCAGCCGGCATAGCCCAGTGCCAGCACGGCGTTCGAGGGGCCGCGCCCGTCGGCGATGGCGCGCAGGATCTCCACCGTCGCCGTGAGGCAGACGCCCTCGTCGATCTGCAGGGTCGACTGGTCGATGTGGAAGTCGGCGGTGTGCAGCACGAAGCCGCGCTTGGCATCGACCGGGCCGCCCATCAGCACCGGCATGTGGCCGACGCGCTCGCGCAGGCGGATCGCGTCGGACTCGCTGGCGATGTCGAGCTGGATCAGGAGATCCGGCATGTTCAGGTCGGCGACCGGCTTGTTGACGATGATGCCCATCGCTCCGTCCGCCGAGTGGGCGCAGAGATAGATCACCGAGCGCGCGAATCGTTCGTCGCCGATCCCCGGCATGGCCACGAGGAACTGGCCGTCGAGATAGGCCGGGTCTTTGAGCGAGGGGTCGGGTCTCTGCATCGGGCTATGCTAATGCGGCGGCCATCATTGATCCATAAGGCAAACGCACGCGCGGGCCGGGCGTGCCTCGACAGTGGCGCGAAGCGCGTCTAACGGTTCGAGGCTTTTTCCGAGGAGAGCACGGATGACGATTCAGGTTGGCGATCACCTGCCCCAGGTCACCTTCCGGGTGAGCGGGCCGGAGGGTCCGCAGGCCAAGACGACCGACGACGTGTTCAAGGGACGGCGCGTCGTGCTGGTCGGCGTGCCGGGTGCCTTCACGCCGGCGTGCCACCGCAACCACCTGCCGGGCTTCGTCGCCAAGCGCGAGGAGATCATGGCCCGCGGCGTCGACGCGATCGCCGTGACCTCGGTCAACGACATCTTCGTGCTCAACGCGTGGCAGCAGCAGAGCGGCGCCGAGGGCATCGAGTTCCTGGCGGACGGCAATGCCGAGTTCGCCAAGGCGATCGGCCTCGACATGGACGGCTCCGGCTTCGGCCTCGGGCCGCGCTCCCAGCGCTACGCGATGCTGGTGGATGACGGCGTCGTGCGCATCCTCAATGTCGAGGACACCCCGTCGAAGGCCGAGGTCTCGGGCGCGGAAGCGCTTCTGAAGGTGCTCTGACCGAGCCGGCGCGAACGAACCTCTCCCCTACGGATGTCGGGCTTGCCCGATATCCGCCTTCCTTGACCAAGTCGGGCTTGCCCGATTTGGGCAGATGCTTGCGGATCTCGGGCAGGCCCGAGATCCGTGGAGGGAGGGTTTACCCCTCCCAGCCGTAATCCCGCGCATCCGTCGCGGTGCGATGGAACGCCAGCCGCCGGTCGTATTCCAGCGGGTCCTTCGGCTGCACCAGGGCACCGGGCGGCACGTTGAGCCAATCCACCAGGCGGGTCAGCATGAAGCGCATGGCCGCGCCCCGCGCCAGGATCGGCAGCGCCGCAATCTCGGCCGGCTCCAGCTTCCGCACCGCGTCGTAGCCCGCGATCATCGCTCCCGCCTTGTCGCGGTGGAAGGTGCCGTCGGCGTCGAAGCACCACGCGTTGAGGCTGATCGCCAGATCGTAGGCGAAGGCGTCGGTGCAGGCGAAGTAGAAGTCGATCAGGCCCGACACCGCGTCGCCGATGAAGAACACGTTGTCGGTGAAGAGGTCGGCGTGGATGACGCCGCCCGGCAGGCCCTTCGGCCAGGAGGCTTCGAGACAATCGAGGTCGGCGCGGGCGCGGGCGGCGAGGCCCGGCGCCACCGTGTCCGCCTGTGCTTCGGCCTGGGCGAAGAGCGGGCGCCACGCGCCGACCGAAAGGTTGTTCTCGCGCACCATCGGGAAGTCGCGGCCGGCGGCGTGGAGCCCGGCCAGCGCGGCGCCGAGCGCCCGGCAATGCTCGGCGTTCGGGCGGCTCAAGGACACGCCTTCGAGGAAGGTGACGATCGCCGCGGGCCGGCCGCAGAGGCGCCCCAGCGCGGTGCCGTCCCGGTTGCGCACCGGCTGCGGGCAGGCGAGGCCGGCCCGCGCCAGATGGCCCATGAGGTTGATGAAGAACGGCAGGTCCGCCTCGTTCACCCGCTTCTCGTAGAGGGTGAGGATGTAGTTGCCCGTGCCCGTGTGCAGGAAGAAGTTCGAGTTCTCGACGCCTTCCGCGATGCCCTTGTACGAGAGCAGCTCGCCGAGCTCGTAGTCTCTGAGGAAGGCGCGCAGCGCCTCGTCGGAAACGTCGGTATAGACCGCCAAGGTGCCGCTGCCGGGTTCGCGCAAGAGAAAGGGGCGCCGAGGGCGCCCCTGGAGGTCGTACGGCCGGCGCGTCGGGCGCCGGCGACGGGTCCGCCCTACTCGGCGGCCTCGCTGCGCAGCTCGCGCGGCAGCGGGAAGGACATGTCCTCGACGGTGACCGAGACCTGATCCACCGTCACGTCGAAGCGCGCGGCGAAGGCGTCGATGATCTCCTCCACCAGAACCTCCGGCGCCGAGGCGCCCGCGGTGAGGCCGAGGCGGCGCACGTCCTTGAACGCGTCCCAGTCGATCTCTTCCGCCCGAAGGACGAGGCGGGTGATGGGGCAGCCGGCCCGCTCGGCGACCTCGCGCAGGCGCTGCGAGTTCGACGAGTTGGAGGAGCCGACCACGATCAACGCATCGACCCGCGGCGCGACCTCCTTGACCGCTTCCTGGCGGTTGGTGGTGGCGTAGCAGATGTCGTCCTTGTGCGGGCCGTGGATCGCCGGGAACTTGGCCTTGAGCGCCTCGACGATGTGCTTGGTGTCGTCGATCGACAGGGTGGTCTGCGTCACCCAGGCGAGCGCCTGGTCGGCCGGCGGGTTGAGCGCGTCGATCTGCTCGATGTCCTCGACCAGGGTGATCGAGCCCTTGGGCAGCTGGCCCATGGTGCCGACCACCTCCGGATGGCCGGAATGGCCGACGAGGAGGACGTGGCGCCCGCGCTTGTGGTGGATCTCGGCCTCGCGATGGACCTTGGTCACCAGCGGGCAGGTGGCGTCGATGGTGGTGAGACCGCGCGCGTCGGCGTTCTGCGGCACCGTCTTGGCGACGCCGTGGGCGGAGAAGATGACGGGCGCGCCGCTATCGGGCACCTCGTCCAGCTCGCGCACGAACACGGCCCCCTTCCGCTTCAGGGTCTCGACCACGTACTTGTTGTGGACGATCTCGTGGCGGACGTAGACCGGCGCTCCGTAGATCGCCAGCGCCCGCTCGACCACGTCGATGGCGCGCACCACGCCGGCGCAGAAGCCGCGGGGGGCGCACAGCAGGATCTCCAGTGGCGGCTTGTCGCCCGTCACGGCCGGCTGCGGGACCCGGTTCGGGTCGGCGGTGAGGTTGATGGTGTCAGCGCTCATGATCCCGCGGATGTGGAGAGGGGTGGCCGGGTCTGTCAACAGCGGCCAGCCCGAAAGCCGCGACAGGTTGGGGCCTGTCCGTCATCTTTTACATAGCACAGACGGCGAATCCGTGACCCCCGCCATCCGCTCATGCGCCCAGCATCCTCACCCGTGTGGCAACGATGCCCGCCGAATCGGCCGCGGCACGGGGCGGGTTGCGGGGCCGGGCATGTGACGAACGACACGCAAATCACTCTCGCGATGGCGGGGCGAGCGGGCTAAGGGGAAGCCTTCCCCCGTCCGGAACCAGCGAGGCACCAGGCTTTCATGGCGAGCGCCACGGACCATGCCAGCTTCCTGCCGCCGGTGCTGACCTTCCTGTCGGCGGCGGTGATCGGCGTGCCACTCGTGCGCCTGCTCGGCCAGAGCGCGGTGCTCGGCTACCTCGTGGCGGGCGTGGTGATCGGCCCGGCCGGCTTCTCGCTGATCGCCGAGCCCGAGACCGCGGCGAGCGTCGCCGAGATCGGCGTGGTGCTGCTGCTCTTCATCGTCGGGCTCGAACTGGAGATCTCGCGGCTCGTCTCGATGCGGCGCGACATCTTCGGGCTCGGCGCCGCCCAGCTGGCGCTGTGCTCCCTCGTCATCGCGGGGGCGGCCCTCGCCTACGGCCTGACGCCGGCGGCGGCGAGCGTCGTCGGCATCGCCATCGCGCTCTCCGCCACGGCGGTCGCGCTCCAGCTGCTGGAGGAGCGCGGCGATCTCGGCTCACCCTATGGCGGGCGCTCCTTCGCGGTGCTGCTTTTCCAGGACATCTCGGTGGTGGCGATCCTGGCGCTGCTGCCGCTGCTGGCCTCGGCCGGCGCCACGCCGAAGGACGGCTGGGTCGACGAGGGCCTGCGCTCCACGGGACGCGCGGCGATCGCGGTGGCGGGCGTGGTGCTGGTCGGGCGCTACGGCCTCAACCCGTTCTTCCGCCTGCTCGCGGCCGCGGGCGGGCGCGAGGTGATGACGGCGGCCGCCCTCCTCGTCGTGCTCGGCACGGCGATGGTGATGGAGAAGGCCGGCCTCTCGATGGCGATGGGCGCCTTCCTCGCCGGCGTGATGCTCGCCGAGTCGAACTTCCGCCACCAGCTCGAGGCCGATATCGAGCCGTTCCGCGGCATGCTGCTCGGCCTGTTCTTCATGAGCGTCGGCATGTCGATCGACGGCGGGCTGCTCACGAACCACTGGGTGGCGCTCCTCGCCACGACCATGGCGGCGATCGCGGTGAAGATCGCCCTGGTGGCCGGGCTGTTCCGCCTGTTCGGCTCGCCCTGGCTCGACGCCCTGCGCGGCGCGGCGGTGCTGGCGCCGGCCGGCGAGTTCGCCTTCGTGATCCTGCCGGCGGCGGGCGACCTGCGCATCCTCGCCTCGGACGTGACCCGGTTCTGCGTCGCGCTCGCTGCCCTGACCATGCTGGTCGGCCCCATCGCCGCCAAGGGGCTCGACGCGCTGATCGCCCGTCGCCCGAAGGAGGCCGAGCCGCCCTCGGACGTCGGCGAGGCGCAGGAATCCGGCGACACCCGCGTGCTGGTGGTCGGCTTCGGCCGCTTCGGGCAGATCCTGGCGCAGGTGCTGCTGGCGGAAGGCATCAACATCACCGTCATCGACAAGGACGTCGAGCAGATCCGCAACGCGACGAGCTTCGGCTTCCGCATCTATTACGGCGACGGCACGCGGCTCGACGTGCTGCGCGCCTCCGGCCTCGCCAAGGCGGAGCTGATCTGCGTCTGCATCGACGACGCGCCGGCGGCGCTGAAGATCGTCGACATGGTGCACGAGGAATTCCCGAACGTGCGCACCTACGTGCGCGCCTACGACCGGACCCACGCCATCGAGCTGATGAACCGCGACGTCGACTTCCAGCTTCGCGAGACGGTCGAATCCGCTCTCGGCTTCGGCCGCGCCACGCTCGAGAGTCTGGGGCTCTCCGCCGAGGCCGCCGCGCGGCGGGTCGAGGACGTGCGCAAGCGCGACGTCGCCCGCCTCGTGCTGCAGCAGGCGGGCGCGATGCCGGACGGCTCGGGCTGGCTGCGCGGCACGCCGGAATTGCGGCCCGAGCCGCTCACTGCGCCGAAGAGCCCGTCGCGGGCGCTCAGCGCCGAGACCCGCGGCCTGATCGAGCCGCAGCCGCACGAATCCGCCGCCCGCGCGCTCGAACCCGAGGATGCCGAGCCGAATGCCTGAAGCGGGCGAAGGGACGGTGCCGCAACCGGGACGGGACGACGGCGCGGCGCGCTTCGTCTCGGGCTCGATCCTGCGCCACGTCGTGGTGATGAGCGCCACCGGCTCCGTCGGGCTGATGGCGATCTTCGCCGTCGACCTGCTGTCGCTGTTCTACGTCTCCAAGCTCGGCGATCCGGCGCTGACCGCGGCGGTCGGCTTCGCCTCGATCGTCCAGTTCTTCGCCATCGCCATCAATATCGGCCTGATGATCGCGGCCGGCGCCCTGGTCTCGCGGGCGATCGGCGCGGGAGATCCGGCGGGCGGGCGGCGGATCGCGACCTCTGTCACCGTCCACTGCCTGATCGCGTCCGCCCTGCTGGCCGCCCTCCTGATCGCGCTGCTCGACCCGCTGCTCTCGGCGATCGGCGCAGAGGGGCACACCCTCGACGTCGCCAAGCGCTACCTCTGGATCAGCCTGCCCTCGAACCTGCTGCTCGGGCCGGGCATGCTGTTCACCGGCCTCCTGCGCGCCGTCGGCGCGGCGCGGGAGGCGATGCTCGTGACCCTCGGCGGCGCCGTCATCACCATCTTCGTCGATCCGCTGCTGATCTTCGGCTTCGGTCTCGGCGTGGACGGCGCCGCGCTCGCGGTCTGCGTCGCCCGCGTCACCTTCATCGCCGTCGGCTGGGCCGGGGTCCGGCGCTACCGGCTGCTCGAAGCCCCGCGCCTCGACGCGATCCTCGGCGACCTGCCGCTGGTGACCCGCATCGCCCTGCCGGCGGTGCTGACGAACCTCGCCCCGTCCGTCGCCAGCGCCTTCGTCGCGCATGCCCTGTCCGGCTTCGGACCGCCGGCCATCGCCGGCAACGTGGTGATCGACCGCCTCGCGCCGGTCGCCTTCTGCGGGCTGTTCGCGATGTCGGGCTCGATCGGCCCGATCCTGGGTCAGAACTGGGGCGCGGGCCGCTTCGACCGGATGCGGGGCGTGCTCCGGGTCGGCGCCGGGGTGACGGCGCTCTACGTCGTGGTGGTCTGGCTGCTCCTCGCCCTCGCGCGGACGCCGCTGGCCGGCGCCTTCGAACTCGAGGGCGTGGCGGCCGACCTGTTCGGCTTCTTCTGCCTCGTGAGCGGACCGGTCTGGTTCTTCAACGGGCTCCTGTTCCTCGCCAACGCCTCGTTCAACAATCTCGGCTTCCCCTTCCTCTCGACCCTGCTGAACTGGGGCCGGGCGACGCTGGGCACGGTCCCGCCCGCCCTCGCGGGCGCGGCGTGGTACGGGCCGGAGGGCGTGATCGCCGGCACCGGCATCGGCTCGGTCGCCTTCGGGGTGGCGGGCCTCGCCCTCGCCTTCCGGACCGTGGGCCGGCTGGAGCGCGGCGTCGGCACCGAGGGAGCTGCCGCCCTCGATCCCCCCGCGGCCGACGAGGCGGTGCAGGCGGCCCCCTCCAGCGGAATGTCGCTGTGACGATTCCGGCGGCGATCGGCGGCTATCCTTAGGAAATCGGAGCGGGATCGGGCTAAAAGCTGGTCAGCCCCGCCCGGTTGCGACACACTCGCGGCCGAGGCCGTTCCGGCGAGCCTCCGGGCGTGAGTGTCGACGGCCATCGCCGGCGCGCGGCCGGAACGAGGGTTGAGCCCGCGTCATGCGCCCGTCGTCACGGCGCGATCGGGGCAGGACCCGGACGACGTTCGGCATCCGGACCGTTGCTGCTCCCGCGAGGCGCCCGGCCATGTACACGATGTTCGACATCCTCCAGAGCCAGGGCGACGCGAGCGTGCAGGCCTTCGGGCAGCAATTCGGCCTCACGCCGGAACAGACCCGCCGCGCCATGGAAGCCCTGCTCCCGGCCCTGTCCATGGGCATGCAGCGCAACGCCGGAGCCGATCCGATGGGGTTCGGCCGCCTGTTCGGGCTCGGCCAGCCGGGAAAGGCGCCGCCCGGCGGCGCGGACATGCTGGCGGGATTGTTCGGCTCGCCCATGATCGCCCAGGCGGTGATCCAGCAGGCGTCGGCGGCGAGCGGCGTCGGATCCCAGGCCCTGCGGCAGATGCTGCCGATCATGGCCGGCATGATCGTGGCCGGTATCGTCCACCTGCTTCTCAACGCACCCGCCCCGGCTCCGGCGGCCGAGGCGCCGCCCTCGCCCTATCCGGTCGGCACGCTCTGGACGGATTGGCTCAACGGGCTCAGCGCCGCCGCCGCGCAGATGGCGCCCGCGGCACCGCCCCCCGCTCCGCGCGCGACCGCCCGGAAGCCGGAGGCCGCCCCGCTGCCGGACGCGACGAAGGCGTCGATGGACGTGATCCAGCAGATGCTCCAGACCGGCGCGGAGGTTCAGGAGCAGAACGTCAAGGCGATGAAGGAGGCGTTCGACGCGTTCTGGAGCCAGCCGAAACCGGAAGAGGCCAAGCCTGAATCCGCTCCGGCCCCCTCATCCATCCCAGGGAAGGAGGCGGTTGCCTCGAGGCGCAAGCCGACCGGGCCGAAATAAGGGCCCTTGAGAACGGCAATCCCAGAATTGAGCCGACCGGTTTCACCCGGACGCCGTGCCGATCTGACGACCTTAACGCCGCCTCACGCCGAGAATTATCATACCGGTATCGCACGAAAGATCTGAAACGGCGTCAGCGCACGTATCGCTACTCGAATTTGAACAGCTCGAAGATCCTGGGAAACAAATCCACCAGTGTGCTTCCGTAGAGACGGAAGGCGCCGAGAACCGCGATTCCAACTCCGGTGCAGACGAGCCCATACTCGATCGCGGTTGCCCCCGTCTCGTGACGGGCGAAGCGAATGAGAGCCTTGCGCAACGGCGCGGCGGCTACCGGAACGGGCGCGGATGGAGGAAGCGAAGACACGGCGCATCGTCCCGGACGTGTTGCAGTCGCGTGACCCTGCCAGCCTGAACTTGCAGCGAACTTAAGAGCATTGAAGAAAGCGGGGACATTCCCCGTCGAACCGTCTCATTCGAAGGATGGTCCGTCCTCGGACCACCCGAAGGGCGATGGACCAGGGGACGTCCGTCCTCCTGCCATCGCCCGTCGGTCAGCCCGCTTTGCGGAACGCTCGATCGCGTCAGTCCTTGCCGGTCTCCTTGCGCAGGGCGTCGATGCGCTTCGACGCCTCCGCCTTGTCGAGATCGGGCTCGAAGGCGTCCGGGGCCTTGGCCTGCTCGGACAGGGTCTTGAGGTAGGAGGCCTGCGCCCCCGTCATCGGCTCGGAGCCGGTGGTCCACTCGTCCGGGTCCTTGATCCGGTTCGACTCGTCGGTCGGATCGGATTTTGGGTTCTCGGCCGCGGCCTGATTTTTCGTCGTCTTGCCAGTCATCGACGCGCTCACATCGTTCATGGATTGTTCTCATGAACGCGAGGGACGCCATGAGGTTCCGGGCTCGATGGCGCGCCCGGAACCTCGCAACGCGTCCCTCAGGCGGCGACCGCCCGCGGCTGCACTTCGGCGAGGTAGTCG
This sequence comes from Methylorubrum podarium, assembly GCF_040270385.1. NCBI lineage: Bacteria > Pseudomonadati > Pseudomonadota > Alphaproteobacteria > Hyphomicrobiales > Methylobacteriaceae > Methylorubrum > Methylorubrum podarium. The sequence continues at coordinate 117,983 of NZ_JBELQE010000050.1, forward strand.
TCCATCAGCGTCTTGGTCAGCGCCCCGGGCGTGAAGCGGTAGGGGCCGATCTCGGAAACCGGCGTCACCTCGGCGGCGGAGCCGGTGATGAAACACTCGGAGAACCCCGTCATCTCTTCCGGGCGGATACGCCGCTCGATGACCTCGATCCCGCGGCGCTTGGCCAGCTCGATCACGGTCTGACGGGTGATGCCGTTGAGGAAGCGGTCGGCCTGGGGGGTATGGATCGCGCCGTCGGCGATGAAGAAGACGTTGGCGCCGGTGCACTCGGCGACGTAGTCCTCCCAATCGAACATCAGCGCATCCGCGTAGCCCTTGTTCTCGGCCCGGTGCTTGGAGATCGTGCAGATCATGTAGAGGCCCGCCGCCTTCGAGGTGGAGGGCGCCGTGCGCGGGTCGGGGCGGCGGTAATCGGCGATGTCGAGCCGGATGCCCTTCATCTTGGTCGCCGGATCGAAGTAGCTCGGCCATTCCCAGGCGGCGATGGCGAGGTGGATGGTGTTGTTCTGCGCCGCGACGCCCATCATCTCCGAGCCGCGCCACGCAACCGGGCGCAGGTAGGCGTTCTGAAGACCGCTGGTCGCCAGCACGTGGGCCTTGGCCGCCTCGATCTGATCGACGGAGTAAGGGATCTCGAAATCGAGGAGCTGGGCCGAGCGGCGCAGGCGCTCGGAATGCTCGCGGCTCTTGAAGATCCGGCCGCCATAGGCCCGCTCGCCCTCGAACACCGACGATCCGTAGTGGAGGCCGTGGCTGAGCACGTGGATCTTCGCCTCGCGCCACGGCACCATGGCGCCGTCGAACCAGATCGTGCCCTCACGCTGATCGAAGGGAATGACGGACATCTCTCGAAGTTCCTCTGCGCGGCCTCGGCCAAGCGCGGGGTCGCAGGGTGGGGTCAGAGCCGGCGCGCGGACGCGGGATGAATGCAGCGGTGAGCTGTACCGGCAGGGTTGACGGGTATCAATCGGCCTGAGATATGTCAACAACACTGACTTATCTTCCCCGGGCCGTCCGGCGCCCTGGGACTGCCGCCGACCGAGGTTTCCACGACGTGACCCCTGTGACGACGCCCGATGCCGACACGGCGCTACAGGCTTCCTGTGAAACTTCTCGCCCCGCTTGCCACGCCACGGGCGGCGACAGCGACGACCTGATCGAGCTGCTGTTCTTCGCCTATCGCGATTTCGTCGGTGATCCGGACCGGATCCTGGCGCAGTACGGCTTCGGCCGGGCGCATCACCGGGTGCTGCACTTCGTCGACCGCTATCCCGGCCTCACCATCGCTGAACTTCTCGATATTCTGCGCATCACCAAGCAGAGCCTCAATCGGGTGCTGAAGGACTTGATCGACCAGGGCTATGTCGAGCAGCAGACCGGCACGAGCGACCGGCGCCAGCGGCTCCTGTTCTGCACCCCGTCCGGCCGGGCGCTGACGGCCGACCTCACCCGCGTCCAGGTTCGCCGGATCGTGCGGGCGCTCGATGCGCCGGCCGAGGACGACGAGGGGGAGCGCGGGCGCGGGTCCCGCGCGGCCTCCGCCCAGGACTTCCTGCTGGCGATGATCGAACCGGCGGAGCGCGCCGCGATTCGCCGGCTGATGGCGCGCCGCGCGACGGTGCGCGCGTGATGTCGGCCCAGAGCGCCCTCAGGCCGCGGCCCGAGCTTCCGGACCACGCCCCCCACATCCTGCTCGTCGACGACGACCGGCGGGTGCGCGAACTCCTGTCCCGCTTCCTCTCGGAGCAGGGTTTTCGCGTGACGGCGGCGGCGAACGCGGCGGAGGCGCGCCTGCGCGGCCAGTGCTTCGTGTTCGACGCCCTCGTGCTCGACGTGATGATGCCCGGCGAGAGCGGCTTCGACTATGCCCGCTCGGTGCGCGAGACCTCGCGGGTGCCGATCCTCATGCTGACCGCCCGCTCCAATCCGAACGACCGCGTCACCGGACTGGAGATCGGCGCCGACGATTATCTGCCGAAGCCGTTCGAGCCGCGCGAGCTGATCCTGCGGCTCAACAACATCATCCGCCGCCACGCCGCGCTTCCGGACGCGCGCGCCTCGGGCGAAGGTGCCGTCAGCTTCGGCCCGTTCAGCTTCCGCGCCGACCGGGGCGAACTGCGCCGGGAGAACGAGCCGGTGAAGATCACCGAGCGCGAGCGCGAGATCCTCACCATGCTCGCCCAGGCGCGGGGCGGCAACGTCGAGCGCGAGACGCTGGCGGGCAACGGCGGCTTGGCGGCCGAGCGCACCATCGACGTGCAGATCAACCGCCTGCGCCGTAAGATCGAGCCGGATCCGGCCAATCCGAGCTTCCTGCACACCGTCCGCGGCGTCGGCTACCGCCTCGCCATCGATTGAGGATTCCATGGCGGCCCCCGCCGGCCTCTCCTCGAGCGAACCCCGCCGGGCCGGCGCGCTCGCGGCCGTCTTCGGCCGGATCCGCAAGGGATGGCGGCGCCTCAGCCGGGCGATCGGCGACGCCCTGCCGAAGGGCCTCTACGCCCGCTCGCTGATCATCATCATCGCGCCGATGGTGCTGCTCCAGTCGGTGATCGCCTACACCTTCATGGAGCGGCACTGGCAGCTCGTGACCCGCCGGCTCTCGGCCGCCGTCACCGCCGACGTCGCCGCGCTGATGGACATCTACGAGTCCTATCCGCAGGACAAGAACGCGGAGACGCTCTCCCGCATCGCCGGCGAGCGGCTGAATCTCGACGTCGACATCCTGAAAGGCGCCAAGCTGCCGAGCCCGGGGCCGCGGCCGTTCTTCTCGATCCTCGACGAGGTGCTCTCGGACGAGATCCGCCGCCAGATCCGGCGACCGTTCTGGATCGACACGGTGGGACGTTCGAGCCTCATCGAGATCCGCGTGGCGATCCCCGAGGGGGTGATGCGGGTCACCGCCCGCCGCAACCAGGCCTACGCCTCGAACTCGCACATCTTCCTTCTATGGATGACGGGCTCCTCGCTGGTGCTGCTCGGCGTGGCGATCCTGTTCCTGCGCAACCAGATCAAGCCGATCCTGCGGCTCTCGGCGGTGGCGGAGGGGTTCGGCAAGGGGCGCGAGATCGAGTTCAAGCCCCGCGGCGCCCGCGAGGTCCGGCAGGCGGGACACGCCTTCATCGAGATGAAGCGGCGCATCGAGCGCGCCATGGAGCAGCGCACGGCGATGCTCAACGGCGTGAGCCACGACCTGCGCACCATCATCACCCGCTTCAAACTCTCCCTCGCCCTGGTCGAGCAGACGCCGGAAGTCGAGGATCTTCAGCGGGACGTCGACGAGATGAGCCGGATGCTGGAGGGCTATCTCGCCTTCGCCCGCGGCGATTCCGCCGAGACCGCCGCCGAGACCGACATGCGGATCCTGCTGGAAGATCTGCGCAGCGACGTCGAGCGGCTCGGCGCCCATGTCGAGGCGGTCGAGATCGAGGGCAGCCCGCTCGTCACCGTGCGGCCGGACGCGATGCGCCGCTGCCTGTTCAACCTCGCCGCCAACGCCGCGCGCTACGCCGACACCGTGGCGATCTCGGGCAAGCGCGAGTATCGCGCCTTTGTCGTCGCGATCGACGACGACGGGCCCGGCATCCCGGTCGAGAGCCGCGAGGAGGTGTTCAAGCCGTTCGTGCGTCTCGACGACGCGCGCCAGGACGCCGGCGGCTCCGGGCTCGGCCTCGCCATCGCCCGCGACATCGCCCGCGCCCATGGCGGCGACGTCGCGCTGCACGACAGCCCGCTGGGCGGCCTGCGGGCGACGGTCCGCATCCCGGCCTGATCGAGACCCGGCCGCTCGCGCCGTTGCATCGCCCCGACATTCGACCGAGGCCATCGCTCGAAGCCGCCCGGGCGGCTTCGCGGCGCGAAGAGCGCCGCGCGGAGCGTGCCTCGGCTCCGCCGAGGCGTCGAGCGGAGCGAAAGCCTGAGCCCGCGGAGGCGGGCGCCGGCGACTGAGGCGGACAACGGCCGGGGTGATCGCTTCAGCGATCACCCCGAGATTCTGAGGCGCGGGAGTTTCCTCCGGCGGAACGGCGATGCTAAGACCGCTCCGCATTATTGTTCGGGCCGCGCCGCGGTCCCTCAACGAACGCGAGTGACGTCGAATGAACCCGCTGGTGCCGCTTTCCATCGTGCTGCTCATCCCGATCGCGGCGGTCTGCGCCGTGCTCTTCACGGATACGGGGATCGAGCCGGCCCTGTTCTACGCGGCGGTCAAGACGTTCGCGATCCTGTTCGTCATCGGCGGCGCGATCTCGTTTGCCGCCAGCCGTCTCGCCGCGCGCTCGCACGGCTGAGAGCGGCGCCGGCCGGCGCCTGGCGGAAGGTCGAGACCATGCTGCGTGTCGTACCTTCCTTCGACCGGATCGGCGACGAGAACGCCTTCGCCGTCCTCGCCCGTGCCGCCGCGCTCGCGGCGCAGGGCCGCGACGTCGTCAACCTCGGCATCGGCCAGCCGGACTTCCCGACCCCGGCCCACATCGTCGAGGCGGGGATCAAGGCGCTGCGCGACGGCCATCACGGCTACACGCCGGCCGTCGGCATTCCGCCGCTGCGCGAGGCGGTGGCGCGGGACATCCATCGCCGCCACGGCGTCGAGGTCTCGCCGGACGCGGTGATGGTCGTGCCGGGCGGCAAGGTCACCATGTTCATGGCGATCCTGATGTTCGGCGCGCCCGGCGCCGAGATTCTGTATCCCGATCCCGGATTCCCGATCTACCGCTCGATGATCGAGTTCACCGGCGCAACCCCAGTGCCGGTGCCGATCCGTGAGGACAACGGCTTCGCCTTCTCGGCGGAGGAGACGCTCGCGCTGCTCACGGAGCGCACGCGCCTCCTGATCGTCAACTCGCCGGCCAACCCGACCGGCGGCGTCACGCCGAAGGCCGAGGTCGATGCCCTGGTGGAGGGCCTTGCCGCCCATCCCGGCGTCGCCGTCCTGTCCGACGAGATCTACGGTACGATGACCTACGACGGGGAAGCGCATGTCTCGCTCCTCGCCTATCCCGGGATCCGCGACCGGCTGATCTACCTCGACGGCGCCTCGAAGACCTACGCGATGACGGGCTGGCGGCTCGGCTGGTCGGTCTGGCCGAAGCCTCTCCACGACGCCGCCCGCAAGCTCGCGGTGAACTCCTTCTCCTGCGTCAACGCCGCCACGCAATGGGCCGGGATCGCCGCCCTCGACGGGCCGCAGGATGACGTCGCGGCGATGGTCGCCGCGTTCGACCGGCGCCGACGGCTCGTCGTCGAGGGCCTGAACCGCCTTCCGAACGTCTCCTGCGTCACGCCCAAGGGCGCGTTCTACGCTTTCCCGAACGTCGCCCGGACCGGCTGGAAGGCCAAGGCGCTCGCGACCGCGCTCCTCGACGAGGCCGGCGTCGCGGTCATCGGCGGACCCGATTTCGGCATCCACGGCGAGGGGTACCTTCGCCTCTCCTACGCCAACTCCGCCGAGAACATCGCGCGGGCCCTCGACCGCATGCGGCAGTTCCTGTCCGAGCGCGCGCCCGGCTGACACAGCGAAAGCATCCGTATCGGCCCGCGGCAGGTTTCGAGAAGCTCTGCCTACGATTTGGGCAGGTTCGAGCAATCTCGGCCTTTCTCGATTTTCCATGCATCCGAATTCGAGGCTCGGGCGTTACAGGGCCATGCTTCGCTGCGCCTGGATCGCGGCGGACGTCATAACGACGGAGTTGCTCGAATGAAGATCAAGACCCTTCTCGCCGCCTCGGCCATCGCCCTCGCCCTGCCCATGGCTGCCCAGGCGCAGGGAACCCTGCGCGGTGCGGAGCGCGGTGCGCAGGAAGGCGCGGATGCGGCCGGCCCGATCGGCGGCATCGTCGGCGGTGCGGTCGGCGCGGCCACCGGTACGATCGGCGGCATTCTCGGCGTCGAGGATCGCCCGCGCTTTCGCTCCTATGTCCGCGAGCGCAATGTCCGCTCCTACGACTATGACGGCCGCGTCGTCGTCGGCTCCACCCTGCCGTCCTCCGGCGTGACCTATTACGACGTCCCGAACGAGTACAACGTGACCCGCGGCACCCGTTACACGGTCGTCAACGACCGTCCGGTGCTGGTCGACGGCCGTCACCGGATCATCGAAGTGCTCGACTAACCACCGACCCCATGGGCCGCCCGCACAGGGCGGCACCGCCCGGCCCCGGTACCCCGTGCCGGGGTCGTTTTCTTGTCTGGCCCCGATCTTCGACCCAATTCAGCTCCGCATCGTACTTAGGTCGCCCGCAAGCGATGATGTCGGACGCAACGGTCTATGTCTTCGATCGTTGAACTGTCCGAGACACCGTGACGACGGATCAGGACTGACCATGAGCGGCGCCGACACCACACCCGAGAAGCTTTCCGACAGCCCGCCCCTGCCGGAATCTGTTCGTGACCATCTCGGTCACGAGCTGCGCGGCGTCCTGACGGAGACGGCTCCCGAGCCGCGCTTCCTCGGCGACGAGCCGCATGTGCCGGAGAAGTTCGAGCCGCAGATCCGCCGTCTCGAGACGCGTCTGAAGACGCACGAGGAGGGGACGGAAGCCGTGGAACAGGCGCTCGGCCGCATCCTCGATGCCTTCGGCGTCACGCCCCACGATGGCAACGGCAGGACCTAGGACGGATCAAGCCTTCCGGACCGCCAGCAGGTCCCGGATCTCGGCCAGCAGCTTCACGTCCGCCGGCACCTCGGCTTCGGGCTTCGGCTTGGCCTCTTCCTTGGATTTTAGGACGTTCATGGCCCGGATCACCATGAACAGCACGAAGGCGATGATGGTGAAGTTCACGGCGAGCGTCAGGAACTGGCCGTAGCCGATGACCGCGCCGACCTTCTTGGCCTCGGCATAGGGCATGCCCGCCTGCACCTTGGACGAGAGCGGGATGTAGTAGTTCGAGAAATCGAGTCCGCCGGTGACCGCGCCGATGATCGGCATGATGACGTCCTGAACCAGTGAATTGACGATCGCGCCGAACGCCGCGCCGATGATCACGCCGACGGCGAGATCGACCACGTTGCCGCGCAACGCGAATTTCTTGAACTCTTCCAGCATGCCGAGCCTCCTTCGACGCCGTCTCCGTCGGAGGACGCCGTCTGCGAAGCTATGCCGGAGCGTGCGGCTGCCAAGGGGACGCTGGCCGTCGCCGTAGCGTGCTCCGGATCCCGGCCCCTCGTGCGCCGGCCACGCAACCCCCGCGGCGCGAGAGCCGTCGCGCACCCCGCAAGGAAGTGCGAACAGCCAAGCCGAGAGTAGATTGGGACTCACCGCAATCTTCAGCGGCCAAGATTTGCCGCGCGCACAATCTTTTAGAAAAAGACGGAAACAAACTGGTTAGCTTTGCAGACAGATTGGTCGGCGACAGCGCCCAGGGCCGTGGGTTCTTCGATCGCGTTTAGGATCAGTTCATTTTTAGATTGCTACCGAAGAATCACTACTCCAAACGCTCCTGTCTCTGCCGAGGTACCGCTTCGGATGCCCGACGAACTGCTCCGCCCCTCATTGCCAGAACATCCCGGCGCCAGCCAGGATAAAACGGCAAAATCCGTGACGGGTCACCTGACTTTCGCGCTGCGCGATTACTTCGATCTCGCCAGCCAGGCGCCGCTGCCCGGCCGGCTCGCCGAGCTTCTGCAGCAGTTCGAGACGGCGCTCGCGGCTCATGGCGGGCAGGTGGAGGTCATCTTCCGCGACGACCTGGTGAAGGCGCTGCCGATGCTGCGCACCTTCGCGATCTCGCTCACCGCCAACCCGACGCGGGCCGACGACCTCGTTCAGGAGACCATGGTCAAGGCCTGGGCGAATCGGGAGCGGTTCACGCCCGGCACGAACTTCACGGCGTGGCTGTTCACCATCCTGCGCAACCAGTTCTACACGGAGGTGCGCAAGGGCCGCCGCGAGGTGGAGGACGCCGACGGTGTCCACGCCGGCACGCTCACCGCCCACCCCGACCAGGAACACGCCGCCGGCCTGCGGATGGTGATGAACCTGATCGGCACGCTGCCGCTGCCGCAGCGGCAGGCGCTCCTGCTCGTGGGCGCGGAGGGCTTCACCTACGAGGAAGCGGCCGAGCGCCTCGGCTGCCAGGTCGGCACGGTCAAGAGCCGCGTCAGCCGGGCCCGCGCCTTCCTGATCGATTCCTTCGACGGATTGCCCGACGGCTTGGCGGCGGCACGGGCCTGACCCGCGCCGCCCTCTCGATCCGACCCTTCGCCGATCAGACGTCGAGATTCGCCACGCTCAGCGCGTTCTCCTGGATGAACTCGCGGCGGGGCTCGACCACGTCGCCCATCAGCTTGACGAACAGATCGTCGGCATCGGTCGAATCCTTGACCTTCACCTGAAGCAGCGAGCGCACGTCGCGGTCGAGGGTCGTCTCCCACAGCTGCTGCGCGGTCATCTCGCCCAGGCCCTTGTAGCGCTGGAGCTGGAGCCCCTTGCGGCCGAAGGCCATCACCGCCTCGAACAGGCCGACGGGACCGTAGAGTTCCGTTTCGTCCCCCTTGCGGGCGAACGTCACCGGCTCCTCGTAGATCTCGCGCAAGGTCTCCGCCCGCTCGGCGAGACGGCGGGCCTCCTGCGACGCGAGCAGGGTCGCGTCGAGGGTGGCGACCTGTTTGACGCTGCGCAGCGTCCGGCTGAAGACGTAGCCGCCTTCCGCGGCCGCGCCGGTCCACCCCTTCTCGATCTCGTCGGCGATCCGGTCGAGGCGCTTGGCGGTCCGATCGGCCAGCACCTCGGCCTCGCCGGCATGCTCGGCCGCATCCTTGGCGAAGGCCCCGGCCAGAACCGCCTGCTCCACCACCGAGCGGTCGTAGCGCGTGTGGAGCCCGAGCAGGATGCCGCGGAAGGCGCGCGCCTCCTCGACCAGCGTCTTGAGCTGGGCGCCGCCGAACTCGGTGCCAGAGGCGAGCCGCAGCACGGCACCCTCGACGCCCTGGTCGATCAGGTAGTCCTCCAGCGCCCGCTCGTCCTTGAGGTAGAGGGCGCGCCGGCCGCGCTCGGCTTTGTAGAGCGGCGGCTGGGCGATGTAGAGGTGCCCGCGCTCGATGATCTCCGGCATCTGCCGGAAGAAGAAGGTCAGCAGCAGCGTGCGGATATGCGAGCCGTCCACGTCCGCATCGGTCATGATGATGATGCGGTGGTAGCGCAGCTTGTCCGGGTTGAAGCCCTCGCGGTCGGTCGAGGAGCGGCCGATGCCGGCGCCGAGCGCGGTGATCAGCGTGCCGATCTCGGCCGAGGACAGCATCCGGTCGGCGCGCACGCGCTCGACGTTGAGGATTTTTCCGCGCAAGGGCAGGACGGCCTGGAAGGTGCGGTCGCGGCCCTGCTTGGCCGAGCCGCCGGCGGAGTCGCCCTCCACCAGCAGGATCTCGCACTTCGACGGATCGCGCTCCTGACAGTCGGCGAGCTTGCCGGGCAGCGAGGCGATGTCGAGCGCGCCCTTGCGGGTGATGGTCTCGCGGGCCTTGCGCGCCGCCTCGCGGGCGGCCGCCGCCAGAACCACCTTGGCCATCACCGACCTGGCCTGGGCCGGGTTTTCCTCCAGCCAGGTCGAGAGACCCTCGTTGAGGATGTTCTCGACCGCCGGGCGGACCTCGGAGGAGACGAGCTTGTCCTTCGTCTGCGAGGAGAATTTCGGGTCCGGGACCTGGACGGAGATGACGGCGGTCAGGCCTTCGCGGCAATCGTCGCCGGTGAGCGAGACCTTCTCCTTCTTGGCGATCCCCGAGGACTCGGCGTAGCCGGTCATCTGGCGCGTCAGGGCGGCGCGGAAGCCCGCCATGTGGGTGCCGCCGTCGCGCTGCGGGATGTTGTTGGTGAACGGCAGGACCGTCTCGTTGAACGAGTCGTTCCACCAGAACGCCGCCTCGACGCGGATGCCATCGCGCTCGCCGAGCACGGTCACCGGCTTGGTCATGCCGTCGACGGGTTTGCGGGAGCGGTCGAGATAGCGCACGAACGCCTCGACGCCGCCCTCGTAGCAGAGCTCCTCCCGCCTGTGCTCGGCATGGCGCGCGTCGGTCAGCACGATGCGCACGCCCGAGTTCAGGAAGGCGAGCTCCCGCAGGCGCTTCTCCAGTGTCGCGAAGTCGAACTCCGTCATCGTGAAGGTGTCAGGACTCGGCAGGAACGTCACCTCGGTGCCGCGGCGGTCGCCCGCCGGGCCGACGACCTCGAGCGGGGCCACCGCGTCGCCGTGGTGGAACTCCATCCGGTGTTCCTTGCCGCCGCGCCAGATCCGCAGCTTCAGGCTGACCGACAGCGCGTTGACGACCGAGACGCCGACGCCGTGCAGGCCGCCCGAGACCTTGTAGGAGTTCTGGTCGAACTTACCGCCGGCATGGAGCTGGGTCATGATGACCTCGGCGGCCGAGACCCCCTCCTCCTTGTGGATGTCGGTGGGGATGCCGCGGCCGTTGTCGGAGACCGTGCAGGAGCCGTCGGGGTTCAGCGTCACCGTCACGAGGTCGGCGTGGCCGGCAAGCGCCTCGTCGATGGCGTTGTCCACCACCTCGTAGATCATGTGGTGCAGGCCGGAGCCGTCGTCGGTATCGCCGATATACATGCCGGGCCGCTTGCGCACGGCATCCAGGCCCTTCAGCACGCGGATCGATTCCGCGCCGTAGCTGTCGGCGTGTTCGGTGTTGGGGGAGTCAGCCATGAAATTCCTCGGGCAGGCGGCTCGTGAGCCCTTTTTCGAGCCCGGACGGACCGGGCGTGCCTGCTATGTCCGTGCCCATCTCATATAGGCGTTCCCCTCTGATTTTGCATCGGTTTTCGCGTCGGGAAAGCGCCACCGCAACCCGTTTTCTGACGCGGTTCCGTTAATCCTCCGTTAGGCTCGCGCGCAAGGCGGCCGCGTCAGGATCCGACACCGTCCGAAGCGGCGCACCCCGGCCCTTATCCCTGCAGAAACGGGTTCGTCGTCCGCTCCTGCCCGAGTGTCCCGGTCGGTCCGTGACCGGGAATGAAGGCGACGTCGTCGCCGAGCGGCAGGACCTTCTCCTTGATCATCCGGATCAGCTGCTCGTGGCTGCCGCCGGGCAGGTCGGTGCGGCCGACCGAGCCCTGGAACACCACGTCGCCGACGAGCGCGAAGCGGGCGTCGCGGCTCATGAACACGACGCTGCCGGGGGAATGGCCGGGGGCATGCCAGATGTCGAAGGTGAGGCCGCCGACGCTGACGGTGTCGCCCTCGTCGAGCCAGCGGTCCGGCGTGACCGCGCGGGCGCCGTCGAGCCCGTAGCTCGCGCCCGTCTCGGGCAGGGAATCGAGCAGGAACCGGTCCGCCTCGTGCGGGCCCTCGACGGGGACGCCGAGCCGCTCCTTCAGCTCCGCGGCGCCGCCGGCATGGTCGATATGGCCGTGGGTGAGCAGGATCTTCTCGACCCTCACGCCCTGCGAGCGGATCGCCGCCTCGATCCGGTCGAGGTCGCCGCCGGGATCGACCACGGCGCCGGCCTTGGTCTCGTCGTCCCAGATCAGGGTGCAGTTCTGCTGGAACGGGGTGACCGGGATGATCGCGGCGCGGGGCGTGGCGGGCATGCGGACTCGTCGGATGGAGGATGTCGTGTGCGGTTCTAGACCGTCGGGCCGGGAAGCGCCAAGGCCCGCGCTGTCAGCCCTCGGTCGGGATGCGGCGCGGACGGCCCGCCTCGTCGATGGCGACGAAGGTGAAGGTCGCCTCGGTCACCTTCTCGCGGACCTGCGTCTGGAAGCGCCGGGCCCAGGCTTCGAGGTGGATCTTCATCGAGGTGCGCCCGACATGGCCGATCCGGGTATAGACGCACAGCACGTCCCCGACCCGCACGGGCCGGATGAAGGTCATCGCATCGACGGCGACGGTCACGACCCGCCCCTGCGCCCGCTCGACCCCGGCGATGCCGCCGGCCTGATCCATCTGCGACAGCACCCAGCCGCCGAAGATGTCGCCGTTGGCGTTGGTGTCGGCCGGCATGGCGATGGTGCGCACCGTCAGATCGCCCACGGGACGCTCGTCGCCCCCATCGATCGCCTGCGTCATCGATCCCCCCGATTTCTTCCGATTCGACGGTGTCTCGGACGACAGCCAAGCACGGGCGCCGAACACGCGCCAGAGGCGGAGAGCGCTGCGTCAGGGCATCAGTCCGAGAAGCTCCAGCCCGGCGGCGAGGAAGATCGCCGCGGCGCAGACGTACAGCTCCAGCGGAACATCCTGCCAGGACAAGGTGCGAGGGGGCGCAATCGCGCGCCGCTGCCGCGTCACGAGATCGATCATGGGGCGTCCTCCGGAGGGGCCCGTCTGACGCGGACCCGCTCGCTCGGCTGTCATCCTACATCCGCCGAGGGCGTTTCGGAAAGCGCTTGGCCTCGCGGCGGAAACCGCACCGCGCGAACACGAAAAAGCCCGGGGCGACGACGCTCCGGGCTTCTCGGATGACCGCGCTCAGGAGACCCTTGCGGCTCCCGAGGATTCAGGCCGGATCAGTAGTAGAAGCGGCGCGGGCCGTAGAAGCGACGCGGGCCGTAGAACGGACGGCGGTAGTACGGGCGACGGTAGAACGGGCGCGGGCCGTAGAAGCGGCGACCGTAGTAGGGGCGCGGACCCCAGCCACGACGGTAATAGTACTGCGCCTTCTCGACGGTCGCGGGCGCGGTCTCCGTGACCAGCGCGGCCGACGGACCGACCGGGGCGGCCGACGCACCCTGCGGGGCGACCGCGGCGAGGCCCAGGACCATCAACGCGGCGATGAGGAGTTTCTTGAGCAAGTGGGCATTCCCTCTGCGGCAATCGCGAACGGTCACGCCGAAGCCGGCGTGCCGCGGGAGCGGAAACGCGCGAGGGTCCGAAACGGTTGCGCGGGAAAATGCGGCCTCGCCCTCGGGCGGGACCGCCTCAGGCGATCTTCGTCGTCATGTCGACGATGGAGGCCTCGCCGCTGTTCTTCACCAGCGCGATGCCACGCTCGCAATCTTCGCGGTGGACGTAGCCTTCACTGGAATCGGCGATCACGTTGCCGTTCTGGACGCGCAGGCGCCAGCGCCACTGCCCGCCCGCGTCGCGATAGAGTTCGTAGCGCATCCCGCCTGTCTCCTTCCGGGCCGCGCTTCGAACGAGCACGGCGCGGGATAGAACGCATCCCGCGCCGAAAGGATCGCTTCGGATCGCGTCGAAGCCCGCTGCGATCAGGAGCGCGGGGCGCGGTCGAGCCAGCCGATCGCCCGGCCGCCCTCGCCGCCGGAGCGCGCGGGGCGTCCGTCACGGCGCGCGTCGTTCGGACGGCCGCCCTGGGGACGCGCGCCCTGCGGACGGCCCTCGCCGGCCCGCTCGGGGCGGCGCTGATCCTGACGCTGACCGTCGGGGCGCGGCGCGCCGGTCCGCTGGTCCTGACGGTGGCCCGGCTGGCCGCCGGGACGTCCGCCGCGGGCCTCGTGGCCGCGCGGCTCGCCGCGCTGCTCCTGGCCGCGACCGCCGCCCGGACGTCCCTGGCGATGGCCGGGGCGACCCTGCGGCTGGCGCGGCGGACGGCGCGCCTCCTCGGCGGCGGTGTCCTGCGCCTCCTGGCGGCTCGGCGGCACGAAGCCCTCGGGGAAGCCGGCGACCGGCACCTTCTGGCGCGTGGTGCGCTCGATGTCGCGGAGGTAGGCGCGCTCCTCGTCGTTGCAGAACGAGATCGCCTGACCTTCCGCACCCGCGCGGGCCGTGCGGCCGATGCGGTGGACGTAGCTCTCCGGCACGTTCGGCAGGTCGTAATTCACGACGTGGGTGACACCCTCGACGTCGATGCCGCGGGCGGCGATGTCGGTGGCCACCAGCACCCGGCACGAGCCGTCGCGGAAGGCGGCGAGCGCCCTCTCGCGCTGCGGCTGGCTCTTGTTGCCGTGGATCGCCGCGCCGACGATGCCGGCCTTGTCAAGGCCGCGCACGACCCGGTCCGCGCCGTGCTTGGTGCGGGTGAAGACGAGCACGCGCTCGATCTTCGGATCGCGCAGGATGTGGTTGAGCAGGGCCTGCTTGGCACCCGTATGGCAGAAGATGACCTGCTGATCGACGCGCTCGGCGGTCGTCGCCACCGGCGTGACCGCCACCTGCACCGGGTTGGTGAGGTACTGGTCGGCGAGGCCCGCGATGTTCTTCGGCATGGTGGCCGAGAAGAACAGGCTCTGGCGGCGCGCCGGCAGCATCTTCACGATCCGCTTAAGCGCGTGGATGAAGCCGAGGTCGAGCATCTGGTCGGCCTCGTCGAGGACGAGGATCTCGACGCCCTCCAGCGTCAGCGCCCGGCGGTCGACGAGGTCGATGAGCCGGCCCGGCGTGGCGACGAGGATGTCGACGCCCGGCGCGATCGCCCGCTCCTGGCGGTTGATGTTGACGCCGCCGAACACGACGGTGTTGGTGTAGGGCAGGTGCCGGCCGTAATCCGAGAAGCTGTCGGCGATCTGGCTGGCCAGTTCGCGGGTCGGCGAGAGCACGAGCACGCGGCAGCCGCGGCGCGGCGCGCGGCGGTTGTCGAGCGAGAGCCGGTGCAGGATCGGCAGGGCGAAGGCGGCGGTCTTACCGGTGCCGGTCTGGGCGATGCCGCAGAGGTCACGGCCCTCCATCGCCGGCGGAACCGCCTGCGACTGGATCGGGGTCGGCGTGACGTAACCGGCCTCCTCCAGCGCGCGGAGCACGGGCTGAGCGAGGCCGAAATCGGTGAATTGGGTCAAGTCGGTACTTTCAAAGGCAGCGGAACCCGCGATCCGGCGTCACGCGCTCGGAGAAATAGTGAGGTCCGTCGGTCCGGGAGGCTGCCCGCGTGATGGGGCGGCCTGGGGTGCATGCACGTTGAAGAGAGGGGCCGGGGCGCGACCTCAAAAAGGCGCGAACCGTCACGCAGCCCCCTCAAGCGACCCCGTATGGCCGCTGACGCTGCAGGTGCGATATGCGACGTTGCACCTGCGAAGTCAATGCGCAGGTTGCGCATCGGGTCGCGTTCTCCAGATCGGTCAAGAGCCGCGCACGCGCCCGCGGTGACGGCGCTCGAAGTTCGGCCTGCCGGGCGCGGCTTCACGGACCGGTTTCCCAACCGCGCCGGGTGACAGCACGGCGAGAACAAGCCGCTGCCCCCGCGCCTTCGCGATGCAAGAACAGCGGCAATACGATCAAATATCAACAAATACTGCGTGGTCTTAATCTACTATAATAACACACATTAAAGTAACGCTTTCGTGATCCCGGAAAATCAGCACAGCTTGGGAACATGATCAATCTCGTCTCGGATGCCAGATCGGCTGTTTGACAGCCGTTCGGGCAGGAGATGTGCAATGGCGACGATTTCGGGAACGAACGGAGACAATGTTCTTACCGGGACGGCGGGTGACGACATCATTCTCGGCCTTCTCGGGAACGACGTCATTACCGATCCGGGCGGCTTCAACCGGATCGATGGTCAGGACGGAAACGACACCATCACCGGCGGCAGCGGCCTCGATTACATCGCCGGTGGGGGTGGAAACGATTCGATCTTCGGCGGGAACGGCTTCGATCAGATCATCGGCGAGGCCGGCAACGACACGATCTACGGCCAGGACGGGGACGATTACGCCGCCGGCAATCCCGGCGAGGATACCCTCTACGGCGGGCTCGGAAACGACTTCCTGGTCGGCGAGGCCGGCGTCGACCTCGTTGTCGGCGATGAAGGAAACGACTTCCTCGCCGGCGGCGACGACAACGATACCGTCCGCGGCGGTGATGGCGACGACCTCGTCGACGGCGACCTCGGCGACGACACGCTGTTCGGCGATGCGGGCAACGACACCGTCTTCGGCGATTTCGGCGCGGATCGGATGTCGGGCGGCTTGGGGGCCAACATCCTCGACGGCGCGTCCGGCATCGACACCGCGGTCTTCGCCTTCAACTTCTCCGATGCCATCGTCTCGTCCGCCGGGACCCTGTCGGTGATCGCCGGCCCAGGCTCGACGGACACCGTCAAGAATACGGAGGTCTTCGAATTTGCCGACCGCTCGATCGTGCAGAGCGACGGCAACGCGCTCGTGGACGACCTGTTCTACCTGAGCCAGTACAAGGACGTCTTCAACAACGGCAACGACGCCGAGCAGCACTTCCGTGACTTCGGCTGGAGGGAAGGCCGCAACCCGAACGCGTTCTTCGACACGAAGGGGTACCTCGCGGCCTATGCGGATGTGGCGGCCGCCGGCATCAACCCCCTCGAGCACTACCTGACCTACGGCTGGAAAGAGGGGCGCGATCCCTCGGCGCAGTTCGACACCAAACAATACCTGGCGGCGTACGGGGATGTCGCGGCGGCCGGCCTCAATCCGCTGCAGCACTACCTCGAATACGGCGCCGCCGAGGGACGCTCGACCTTCGGCGACGGCACCTTCGCCTGACGCCATCGACGCCGCCTGCCACGGGGCGATCCGGCGGGAAGCCGCCGGATCGTCGCCGAGACGACGCACCCGGCGCGCCGGGGTCCGACTTCTCGCGTTCACCCCTCGTCGAACCGACTCATCCGGAACACTTCGACGCCCGCGCCGTCGATCACCCGAACCGCCTCGGCGGCGGTGCCGCTGCGCTGCGGCACCCGGGCGCGGGCGAAGAGCCGCCGCGCGCGCTCCTCGGCGCCCTCCTGGCTCGACGTCCGCACGGAGATCCGCTGCTGAACGCCCCCCGGGGCGCCGGCCTCCTCGGGGCCGAGCACTTCGATGTGATAGGTCTCGCGCACGTCGTTCCGTATCCTCGCCTCGCCGGATGGGGCTTACCCGAAGATCGGGCCGCCCGCAGGCCGGCGAAAGGGTTTCGAACAAACGGGACCCGGTGACGCGGCGGTTTCCGATCCCCGGCCTTGCCGAATTCCCGCCAATGCCGGATGTGGTGTCTTCCCCGCGGGTCCGCGCAGGCGAGGACATCCATGACCACATCGCCCTTCGTCACGGTGGACTGGCTGCACCAGCGCCTCGCCGCGCCGGACATCGTCGTGCTCGACGCCTCCTGGTACCTGCCGGCGCAGGGGCGCGACGCGGAGGCCGAGTACCGCGCGGCCCACATCCCCGGCGCGATCCGCTTCGACCTCGACGCGATGAGCGACACCGAGTCCCCCCTCCCCCACATGCTGCCGCGGCCCGAGGTGTTCTCCTCGAAGATGCGCGCGCTCGGCGTCGGCGACGGGGCGCAGGTCGTCGTCTACGACGGGATGGGGCTGTTCTCGGCCCCGCGCGTCCGCTGGATGCTCCGGACCTTCGGCATGCGCGAAGTGAAGATCCTCGAAGGCGGCCTGCCCGCCTGGGTCGCGGCGGGCTACCCGACCGAGGACGGCGAGGGCCGTCCGCGCGACCGGCGCCACTTCACCGCGCGGCTCGACAACGGCGCCGTGGCGGATGCGGGCGACATCGCCCGGGCGCTCGCCAACGGCTCGGCCCAGGTTGTCGATGCCCGCTCCGGTCCGCGCTTCCGCGGCGAGGAGGCGGAGCCGCGCCCCGGCGTCCGCCCCGGCCACATGCCCGGCGCGCGGAACCTGCACTACGCCGCGATCCAGGCGAATGGCCGCCTGCGGGACGAGGCGTCCCTTCGCGCGGCGATCGCCGAGGCCGGGGTCGACCTCGATCGCCCGGTCATCACCACCTGCGGCTCGGGCGTCACCGCGGCCATCGTCGCGCTGGCGCTCGAGACCTTGGGCAAGGAGCCGCGGGCGCTCTACGACGGCTCGTGGTCGGAATGGGGCGCCGATCCCGCCCGCCCGGTCGAGAGCGGTCCCGCCTGAGGGCCGGACCGCCCCCGCCTCCCATCCGTGCATTGCGGGGATGCCGGCCGGCGAGAGGACGACACAGCGTTAAAGGGCGGTTAAGAGGAAGCGCATAAGCTTGGCCGGAGCCGGCCTCCGGACGGCCGCTGCGCGGCATCCGCGCGGCGACCCGTGCGGCCCATCTCGAAGGCTCGGAGGATACGGCTTGGGCAGGGGCCCCGAACGCTGGCAGCTCTACCGCCTGCTCGGCCACGAGATCGTTCGCGCGGTCCGCGAGCGGACGGCACGGCTCACGGCGCGGCCCGAGATCCTCACCCGCGCGCGGGTGACCGGCCTCGTCATCGCGCCGCACGACCTGCGCACCAGCGACGCCTCGCTCGCCGACGACATCTATTCCGGCCTGTTCGTCTTCGCGGGCCGCTCGCTGGTGGTGAGCGGGCGCTCCCCGTTCGATTACGATCCCCCCTCCCCGGAATGGGCGGACGCGCTCTACGGCTTCGGCTGGCTGCGCCACCTGCGCGCCGCCGACACGGCGCTCGCCCGCGCCAACGCCCGCGCCTTCGTCTCGGACTTCATGAGCGGGCGCGGCGAGGCCGTCCGCGCCAGCCCCGTGCCGGTGGCCTCCCGGCGGCTGATCTCGTTCCTGTGCCAGTCGCCGCTGGTGCTGGAGGGCGCCGACCACGCCTTCTACCAAGCCTTCCTCAAGGCCGTCGGCAAGGGCGCGCGAGAGCTTGAACGCTCGCTGCGCCGCTCGGCGCCGCCGCAATCGCGCCTGCTCGCCGCGGTGGCGCTGACCTACGCGGGCCTCTGTTGCGAGGGTATCGAGCCGATCCTGCGCCGGGCGACCCGGATCCTCGTGCGCGAACTCGACACGCAGATCCTGCCCGACGGCGGCCACCGCTCCCGCGATCCGCGCTTCGCGATGGAGCTGCTGCTCGACCTGCTGCCGCTGCGCCAGAGCTTCCTCAGCCGCAGCGTCGATCCCCCCGAGGCGCTCCTGCGCGCGGTCGACCGGATGCTGCCGGCCCTGCGCCTGCTGCGCCACGGCGACGCCTCGCTCAGCCACTTCAACGGCATGGGCGTGACGGCGGCCGACCATCTCGCCACGCTGCTGGTCTACGACGGGTCCGGCACCGACACGCTGATGTACGCGTCGCATTCCGGCTACGCCCGGCTGGAACTGGGCCGGGTCGTCATGGTCTGCGACGTCGGCGCACCGCCGCCGATGGACCAGTCGCGCGAGGCCGGCGCCGGGTGCCTCTCCTTCGAGCTGACGAGTGGGGCGCAGCGCATCGTCGTCAATTGCGGAGCTCCCGCGAGCGGCGGCGAGCTGCGCCGGGCGGCGCGCAGCACCGCCGCGCACTCGACGGCGACGGTGGCCGACACCTCCTCCTGCCGCTTTCTCGACCAGCCGGAAGACTGGTGGATCGGCCGCCTCGCCGCGCGCTGGCTGCTGGCGCGCCGCGGCCCGGTCGTGCTGCGCGGCCCCGGCCCCGTCGCGGTCGAGCGCCGCACGGAGAACGGGGCGGCCGTCCTCGCCGCCCGCCACGACGGCTACGTCGCCGAGTTCGGGATCCTGCACGAGCGCCGCTGGCGCCTCTCCGGCGGCCCGGTGCGGCTGGAGGGTGAGGACGCGTTCCGTCGCGAGGGCAAGCGCGCGCAGGCCCAGCCGGTCGCGGTGCGCTTCCATCTCCACACCGCCGTCGCCGCCCAGCCCCAGGAGGACGGCAGCGTCGCCCTGGGCCTGCCGACCGGGGAGCGCTGGCGCTTCTCGGCGGAGGGCGCGACCCTGGCCATCGAGGAGAGCGTCTACTTCGCGGGCGTCGTCGGCGCGCGGCGGACCGCGCAGATCGTCCTGCACCTGTCGGTGGACGAGGATGCCCTGGTGCGCTGGCGGATCGAGCAGGTCTGAGACGGTTTCCGAATGATTCCTTCGGTGTTGCTTCCCGTCATTCCGGGGCGCCGAAGGCGAACCCGGAATCCACCCGTGATGCCACGTTGAGCCGCGCATCACGGGTAGATCCCGGGTTCCGCTGCGCGGCCCCGGGATGACGGGGGTGGGGCCGAACCAAGATGATCCAGCGCGCGCCCTTTTCAGAGATGTCGCGCCCTGGATTGCCACGGCTTCGCCTCGCAATGACGGCGGATGATGAAACCGACGTGATCGTCCGGCAACCGTCCCAGCAAGCCCGCGCGGCGCTCGAGCGTCGCCGACATCCGCCATCCCGGAGGGATCGATCGGACATCGGATGACGGAAGCGGTTGAAACCGCCGGCTCCGCACGGGGCCATCCTTGTGCCCAACTGGCCGCCCCGGCCGGTTCCGTGCTACCGCGCGCTCCAAATCTCCCGATGATGACACAGGTTACATCCATGCCGCGCGACCAGATCCGGGTCACCCGCGCCCTCCTCTCCGTCTCGGACAAGACCGGGCTCACGGATTTCGCCGCGGCGCTGAGCCGGCAGGGCGTCGAGCTGGTCTCGACCGGCGGCACCCATCGCGCGCTGACGGAAGCGGGGCTGGCGGTCCGGGAGGTGTCCGAGCTGACCCGCTTTCCCGAGATGATGGACGGCCGGGTGAAGACGCTGCATCCGGCGGTCCATGGCGGCTTGCTCGCGGTGCGCGACAACCCGGAGCATCAGGCGGCGCTCGCTGCCCACGGCATCGGCGCCATCGACCTGCTCGTGGTCAACCTCTACCCGTTCGAGGAGACGTTGAAGGCCGGCCGGGCCTACGACGACTGCGTCGAGAACATCGATGTCGGCGGCCCCGCCATGATCCGCGCGGCGGCCAAGAACCATGCCGACGTCGCCGTGGTGGTCGATGTCTCGGATTACGACGCGATCCTCGCCGAACTCGCGGCACAGGACGGCCAACTCGCCGCCGCGACCCGCCGCCGGCTGGCGCAGAAGGCGTTTTCCCGCACCGCTTCCTACGACGCGGCCATCGCCAACTGGCTCGCCGAGGTCGAGGGGCGCGACGAGGCCCCGACCTTCAAGGCTCTCGGCGGCACCCTGGCCCAGAGCCTTCGCTACGGCGAGAACCCGCACCAGTCGGCGGCCTTCTACCGCCTGCCCGGCACGCTGCGCCCCGGCATCGCCACCGCCCGGCAGGTGCAGGGCAAGGAGCTGTCCTACAACAACCTCAACGACACCGACGCGGCCTACGAATGCGTCGCCGAGTTCGACCCCGCCCGGACGGCGGCGGTCGCGATCATCAAGCACGCCAACCCCTGCGGCGTGGCGGAAGGCGCGAGCCTGCTGGACGCCTACGAGCGGGCGCTCGCCTGCGACCCGACCTCGGCCTTCGGCGGGATCGTCGCCCTCAACCGCCCGCTCGACGCCGAGGCCGCGAAAAGGATCGTCGAGATCTTCACCGAGGTCATCATCGCCCCCGACGCCTCCGAGGAGGCCAGGGCCATCGTCGGCGCCAAGAAGAACCTACGGCTCCTGCTGGCCGGCGGCCTCGCCGATCCGCGGGCGAAGGGCGAGACCATCCGCACGGTCGCGGGCGGCCTCCTCGTCCAGGGACGGGACGCCCTGAGCGTGGACGACATGGACCTGAAGGTCGTCACCCGGCGCGCCCCGAGCGAGGGCGAACTCGCCGACATGCGCTTCGCCTATCGCGTGGCCAAGCACGTGAAGTCGAACGCCATCGTCTACGCCAAGGGCGGCGCCACGGTCGGCATCGGCGCCGGGCAGATGTCGCGGGTCGATTCCTCGATCACCGCGGCGCGCAAGGCCGCGGAAGCCGCCGCGCGCCTCGGCCTGCCGGAGAGCCTCGCCAAGGGCTCCGCGGTGGCGTCCGACGCCTTCTTCCCCTTCGCCGACGGCCTGCTCGCCGCGGCCGAAGCCGGCGCCACCGCCGTGATCCAGCCCGGCGGCTCGATGCGCGACGACGAGGTGATCCGCGCCGCCGACGAGGCGGGGCTCGCCATGGTGTTCACGGGGGTGCGCCACTTCCGCCACTGACGCTGTTTGCGGCGCCCGCGGATAGCGTGACTTCGATGACGCCTCTCGACAGGATGGATCCTTCCATCCTGCCCGCCATTGGCGTATAAGTTTATGGTCTGGTCGGCGGCCGATCTGAGCATCGCGCTCGTCGTTCATCTGAGCGGCGGACCGGTCGCGACGATCGCAATCGGGACTCCGGTCGGAACGCTGTTCGTGATGGGAGAACCGCGGATCGAAGGCCGGACGCTGCATACTGGCGCGATCCACGTCCACGGCACCGGGCTCGAGCCCAACGAGATCGGTCCCGCGGCCCTGCGATGCCTCATCGATGCGGTCTTAGCGGAGTTGGACTGCGATGGACTCGTCATTGAGGGAGCGGTTCGAACGACTGGCGCGAACCCGGGCCCTCGAACCCGTTCGATCCGGTTCGCCCGCCGTGCTCGTCCTGAGACCGGCTCCCGGCGGGACTGACATTGCCGCGATCCCCGCCGTCACGGCCCTCGTCCGGCGCGGCGTGGGCCTTCTTCCTGCCAAGCGTGCGGTCGAGTCCTGCCGCGACACCGGACACGCCATCCTGGAAGTTCCCACGGTCGAGGATCGCTCGGCTCTGTCGGACGAATTGTCCGCCTGCGCGATCGCGGCCGGTTTCGTCGAGGCCTCGACGATCGACGTGAAGGCGGTCCGCCGCCGCCTCGGCCTGACGCAGCAACAATTCGCGCTGCGCTACGGGCTCGATCTCAATTCCCTGCAGAACTGGGAGACCGGGCGGCGTAAGCCCGACGCCGCGGTGCGCAGCTATTTGAAGGTCATCGATCGGCTGCCCGATGCCGTCGGCGAAGCGCTTGAAGATGTGGTGTCCCCGGCGGACGAACTGACGATCCGGTAGCGAGCCCCCATCGCGTCCCGAGAAGCAGCCGCGACGACATCTGCGAACGGAAACCCAGGCCAGCGTTCAAAAAAAAGCCCCGCCTCTCGGCGGGGCCTTTTCTTTGTCGACTGACGAGAACCGACAGCCTCAGGCCAGGATATCCCGGTCCTTGGTCTCGGGGATGAAGATCAGGCCGATCACGAAGGTGAAGAGCGCGATCACGATCGGGTACCAGAGGCCGAAATAGATGTCGCCGGTCTGGGCCACCATGGCGAAGGCGGTGGCGGGCAGGAGGCCGCCGAACCAGCCGTTGCCGATATGGTAGGGCAGCGACATCGAGGTGTAGCGGATCCGGGTCGGGAACAGCTCCACCAGCGCGGCGGCGATCGGGCCGTAGACCATCGTCACGTAGAGGACAAGGATCGTCAGGATGCCGACGACCGCGAGCTTCTGGCCCGTGAAGATGTCGATCGGGTTCGCGGCCTTGATCACGGTGGGATTGGCCGTGGCGGACGGGTAGCCCGCCTCGGTCAGGGCCGCCGGCACCGCCTTGGCGAAGTTCGGGTCGGCGACGGGGAAGTCCTTCCCGTTGATGCTGACCACGGTCGGCGTGCCGGCCGGCTGGTTCTCGGTGCTGTAGTTCACGGCGGAGCGGGCGAGCAGCGCCTTGGCGATGTCGCACTCCTTGGTGAACTTGGCGGTGCCGACCGGATTGAACTGGAACGAGCACTCGTCCTTGTTCGTCTTCACCACCACCGGCACGTTCGCCTGGGCCGCGTGCAGGGCCGGGTTGGCCTGGGCGGTCAGCATGTTGAACAGCGGGAAGTAGGTGAGCGCCGCGATCAGGCAGCCGCCGAGGATGATCGGCTTGCGGCCGATCCGGTCCGAGAGGCTTCCGAAGAACAAGAAGCCGCCGGTGGCGAGGATCAGCGACCAGGCGATCATGACGTTCGCCGTGAACTGATCGACCTTCAGGATGCTCTGCAGGAAGAACAGGGCGTAGAACTGGCCGGTGTACCAGACCACGGCCTGGCCGGCTGTGAGGCCGAGGAGCGCCAGCAGGGCCCACTTGGCGTTCTTCCACTGGCCGAAGGCTTCCGAGAGCGGCGCCTTGGAGTGGGTGCCCTCCTCCTTCATCTTCTTGAAGGCCGGGCTCTCCTGCATCTGCAGGCGGATCCAGACCGAGATGGCGAGCAGCACCACCGAGACGAGGAACGGGATGCGCCAGCCCCAGACCTGGAAGGCGGTCAGGGTGGTCGTGGTGCCGTCCGCGTTGGTCACCGTGGTGGCCGGGTAGGCGCTGTTCACGTAGCCCTGCGTCGACAGGATGATGATCAGCGAGAGCAGCAGGCCGAGGGTCGCCGTCGTCTGGATGAAGGCGGTGTAGAAGCCGCGGCGCCCGGCGGGCGCGTGCTCAGCCACGTAGACCGCCGCGCCGCCGTACTCGCCGCCGAGCGCGAGGCCCTGGAGCATGCGCAGGGCGAGCAGCGTCACCGGCGCGATCCAGCCGACATTGTAGGCCGCGAGCGTCGAGTAGGAGGGCAGCAGGCCGACCGCGAAGGTCGAGATGCCCATGATCAGGATGGTGACGAGGAAGGTGTACTTGCGCCCGACCATGTCACCGAGCCGGCCGAACACCAGGGCGCCGAACGGCCGCACGAGGAAGCCGGCGGCGAAGGCCAGCAGCGCGAAGATGTTGCGCGTCGCCTCCGGGTAGGCGGAGAAGAACTGCGCACCGATGATCGCGGCGAGCGAGCCGTAGAGATAGAAATCGTACCACTCGAAGACGGTCCCGAGCGAGGAGGCCATGATGACCTTCTTCTCGCCGGCAGTCATCGGCCTGACTGCCTCCCCGGACCGCGGTACTGCGGTTGCCCCAGCCATCTTTGTCGTTCCTCCAGTGACACGCGTGCGGGCGTCCGGTTCTCCGGCTTCGACCCGCTCCATGCGCTCGGCGCATGCACACGCCTGTGTTACCGCATGCCTCAAAGACGCCCAATAGGTAAATCGCTGCGAAGGATGCGTAGTTGACAGAATTCGGGCTGGTGTAACGGATCAAGACCTGCGGGACGCAGAAAGGGCGCGGCCTCGACGGCCGCGCCCTTCCAGCTTGATCTATGCCGACGCTCAGTGCGCGTGGGCGGACGAAGCGCCGATGCCGGTCTCCGAGCGCACGAACTGGGCGTCGAAGGCGGCGCGCTCGCGGTCCCCCCGGCGGGTCCGGTCGATCGTCGAGACCCCCCAGATCGTCAGGAAGGCCAGCGGCATCGAGAACAAAGCCGGGTTCGCGTAGGGGAACAGCGCCGCCGGATGGCCGAAGGTCTTCACCCAGACCGCGTCGGACAGCACCACCATGACCACCGCCGCGACCAGGCCGACGAGGCCGCCCGCCAGGGCGCCCCAGGTCGTGGTGCCGCGCCAGAGGATCGACATGGTCAGGACCGGGAAGTTGCAGCTCGCCGCCACGGAGAAGGCGAGGCCAACCATGAAGGCGACGTTCTGGTTCTCGAAGACGTAGCCGAGATAGATCGCGACGATGCCGATGGCGACGGCGGAGAACTTGGACAGGTTCACCTCCGCCCGCTCCGTGGTCCGCCCGCGGGCGAAGACCTGCGCGTAGAGATCGTGACTGATCGCCGAGGCGCCGGCCAGCGTCAGGCCCGCCACCACCGCGAGGATGGTCGCGAAGGCCACCGCCGAGATGAAGCCGAGGAAGTACGGCCCGCCGACGGCGTTGGCGAGGTTCACGGCCACCATGTTGGAGCCGCCGACCATGTCCTTGACCTTGTCGTAGGTCGTGCCGTCCGCACCGAGCTTGAAGTAGCTCGGATCGGACATCAGCAGGGCGATGCCGCCGAAGCCGATGATGAAGGTGAGGATGTAGAAGTAGCCGATCAGGCCGGTGGCGTAGAACACCGACTTGCGGGCGGCCTGGGCGTCCGACACCGTGAAGAAGCGCATCAGGATGTGCGGCAGGCCGGCGGTGCCGAACATCAGGCCGACGCCGAGCGAGATCGAGTCGATCGGGTTCGAGACGAGGCCGCCGGGCGCCATGATGGCGTCGCCCTTCGGATGCGTCTGCACGGCGGCCGCGAACAGCTTCTCCGGGCTGAAGTCGTAGAGGTAGAGCACGGCGCCGGCCATGAAGGTCGCGCCGCCGAGCAACAGGCAGGCCTTGATGACCTGCACCCAGGTCGTCGCCTTCATGCCGCCGAAGGCGACGTAGATGATCATCAGCGCGCCGACGATCACCACCGCGTAGAGGTAGTCGAGGCCGAACAGGAGCTGGATCAGCTTCCCCGCGCCGACCATCTGCGCGATCAGGTAGAACGCCACTACGACGAGGGTGCCGGTGGCCGAGATGATGCGGATCGAGGTCTGGTCGAGGCGGAAGCTCGCGACGTCGGCGAAGGTGAACTTGCCGAGGTTGCGCAGCCGCTCCGCGATCAGGAACAGCACGATCGGCCAGCCGACAAGGAAGCCCGTCGAGTAGATCAGGCCGTCGAAGCCCGAGGAATAGACGAGCCCGGAGATGCCGAGGAAGGAGGCCGCCGACATGTAGTCGCCGGCGATCGCCAGCGAGTTCGTGCGCGCCGAGATGCCGCCGCCCGCGGCGTAGAAGTCGGCCGCCGACTTGGAGCCCTTCGCCGCCCGGTAGGTGATGCCGAGGGTGAACAGCACGAAGAACAGGAACATGAAGATCGCGGGCCAGTTCGTGGCCTGCTTCTGCACGGCCCCCAGTTCGGGGCCGGCGGCGAGCGCCGACCCCATGCCGAGGGCGAGCGTCACGCCGAGGAACGGGGCGGCTCGGGGGATGAGACGGATCACGCTGCGGCTCACTTGGCGAGGCTCCGGATGAGGTCGGACGAGAGCCGGTCGTAGCGGGTGTTGGCGCGGGCGACGTAGAGGCCGGTCAGCACGAAGGCGAAGACGATGACGAACATGCCCATGTAGAAGCCGAGCGAGGCGGTGCCGCCGACCTTGGTGGCGAGCAGCGCCTTGTCGAAGGCGATGAGGCCGATGAAGCCGAAATAGACCGCCAGCATGAGGCCGGTGAGGATCCAGCCGAAGCGCGTGCGCTCGTGGACCAGGGTCTTGAAGGTCGGGTGCTCGGCGATGCGGTCGAGCCGGTGATCGGGCTCGGGCATGTCGAGGGCTCCCGCTCCTTGGAGCGAGCGGGCGTCCGGCGTCGCGGACGGCCCCGCCGTCTGTAAGGTGCTCATGAATCTCCTCCGGCGCAATCGTATCCCGGCGGCGACCGGCCGGGATCGGTTGCTTATTCTGTGATGATGACAATCGGGGCGTTGGCGCTCGCCCCAGCGCAAGCCGAGACCGGGGCGCCCGAAGCGGGCGCCCGGCACGGTGTTCTCCGGTCCGTGGACCATGCGTGAAACGGCTCCGGCCGCGCGGGGCGCGGCCGGACCTGTCGGAACGCGCTCAGGCCGAGCGGTTCTGCCGATTCTCGATCAGATCGTCGACGACCGCCGGCTCGGCGAGCGTCGAGGTGTCGCCGAGCGAGCCGAAATCGTCCTCGGCGATCTTGCGCAGGATACGGCGCATGATCTTGCCCGAGCGGGTCTTGGGCAGGCCCGGCGCGAACTGGATCAGGTCGGGCGAGGCGATCGGGCCGATATCCTTGCGGACCCAGGTGACGAGTTCCTTGCGCAGCTCGTCCGAGCCCTCCTCGCCCTCGTTGAGGGTGACGTAGGCGTAGATGCCCTGGCCCTTCACGTTGTGCGGATAGCCGACGACCGCGGCCTCCGAGACCTTCGGGTGGGCGACGAGCGAGGATTCGACCTCGGCCGTGCCCATGCGGTGGCCGGAGACGTTGATGACGTCGTCGACGCGGCCTGTGATCCAGTAATAACCGTCCGCATCGCGGCGCGCGCCGTCGCCGGTGAAGTAGAGGTTCTTGTAGGTCGAGAAGTAGGTCTGCTCGAACCGCTCGTGGTCGCCGTAGACCGTGCGCATCTGGCCGGGCCAGCTGTCCTTGATGCAGAGGTTGCCCTCGCAAGGACCGTCGAGTTCCTTGCCCTCGGCATCGACCATCACCGGCTGCACGCCGAAGAACGGCCGGGTCGCCGAGCCGGGCTTGAGCTTTGTCGCGCCGGGAAGTGGGGTGATGAGGATGCCGCCGGTCTCGGTCTGCCACCACGTATCGACGATGGAGCAGCGGGAATCGCCGACGACGCGGTAGTACCAGTCCCAGGCCTCGGGGTTGATCGGCTCGCCGACCGAGCCGAGCACCCGGAGCGAGGCGCGCGAGGTCTTCTTCACCGGCCCCTCGCCGCCGCCCATCAGCGAGCGGATCGCGGTCGGCGCGGTGTAGAAGATGTTGACCTTGTGCTTGTCGATGACTTCCCAGAAGCGGGAGTTCGACGGGTAGGTCGGGATGCCCTCGAACATCAGCGTGGTCGCGCCGTTCGCGAGCGGGCCGTAGACGATGTAGCTGTGGCCGGTGACCCAGCCCACATCCGCCGTGCACCAGTAGACGTCGCCGTCGTGGTAG
This sequence comes from Methylorubrum podarium, assembly GCF_040270385.1. Taxonomy (NCBI): domain Bacteria; kingdom Pseudomonadati; phylum Pseudomonadota; class Alphaproteobacteria; order Hyphomicrobiales; family Methylobacteriaceae; genus Methylorubrum; species Methylorubrum podarium. The sequence goes on from NZ_JBELQE010000050.1 coordinate 146,029, forward strand.
TCGAAGACGTACTGGTGGGTCATCGCGGCGTAGACGAGGTAGCCGCCGGTGGTGTGCACCACGCCCTTCGGCTGGCCGGTCGAGCCCGAGGTGTAGAGGATGAAGAGCGGGTGCTCGGCCTCGACCGCCTCGGCCGGGCACTCGTCCGTCACCTGCGCGGCGGCCTCGTGGTAGTAAACGTCACGGCCGGGCTCCATCGCCACGTTGCCGCCGGTGCGCTTCACCACGATCACGTGGTCCACGAGATCCTGATCGAGGCGCTTGATCGCCTCGTCGACATTGGCCTTGAGCGGCACCTTGCGCCCGCCGCGCAGGCCCTCGTCGGCGGTGATGACGAGCTTCGAGCCGCAGCCCTTGATGCGGCTGGCCAGGGAGTCGGGCGAGAAGCCGCCGAAGACGATGGCGTGGATGGCCCCGAGCCGCGCGCAGGCCAGCATCGCGTAGGCAGCCTCGGGGATCATCGGCAGGTAGAGCGTGACGCGGTCACCCTTGCCGACGCCGCGGTTGCGCAGGACGTTGGCCATCCGGCACACTTCCGCGTGCAACTGCTTGTAGCTGATGTGCTTCGACTCGTTGGGGTCGTCCCCCTCCCAGATGATGGCGGTCTGGTCGCCGCGGGTCGCGAGATGACGGTCGATGCAGTTGAGTGCGACGTTGGTCTTTCCGTCCTCGAACCATTTGATCGAGACGTTGCCCGGCGCGAAGCTCGTATTCTTCACTTTGCTGAACGGCGTCGACCAGTCGATCCGCTTGCCGTGCTCGGCCCAGAACGCCTCGGGATCTGAGACGGAGGCCGTATACATTTCCTCGTACTTGGCGTCGTCGATCAGAGCCCGTTCCCGCCAGGCATCCTGAACGTCGATGACCTTCTCGCTCATTGGGTTTCTTCCCTGCCGGTGCCCGATCGTATCGCGAAGGTCCGCGCAGCCGGGGCTTCCTCAGAACTCATAAGCGCAGTTGAAGACACCCGGCAAGCACCAAAAAGTCGAGTTCTGTAATTTTGCGCAATCGAGTTGCGCGCTAAATGATTGCGCGCTTTTCACCGACCGTCCAGCTCCGGTCGCGAGACTCGGATAAATCCGGGAAGGGCTTGTCGTCCCACAAGAATCGGGCGCCCGACGCGTCGGGCCCACCGGAACCGACCCGGCGCCGGACGGGCCGTCAGGCGGCCGGAAACAGCATCTCGACGAGGGTGCCTTCGTCCTTGCGGCTGGTGATGCGGAAGCGGCCGCGATTGGCCTCCACGAGCGCCTTGGTGAGCGTCAGTCCGAACCCCTTCTCCTCGCCCTCGGCGTCGGGGCCGACATCGGCGCGGAACGGTTCGAGCGCGCTGGTCAACTCGTCCTCGGTCATGCCGGTGCCGGTGTCGCGCACCCGCAGGGCCACCTCTCCCCGTTCGGCGAGGGTCGTCGAGATGATCACCTGCCCGCCGGCCTCGGTCACGCGGATGGCGTTTCCGAGCACGTTCAGCGTCGCCTGCCGGATCGAGCGCTCGTCCGCCCGTATGGCCGGCAGAGCCGGAGCGAGGCTGGTGCGCAGGACGATGCGGTCCCGCGCCGCCTGTGCCTGTTGCGCGGCGATGCAGGAGGCGACGAGATCGTTGAGGGCAAGGTCGGCGAAGGTGAGCTTGCCGCGGCCGGCCTGGATCTCGGCGAGGTCGCGCAGATCGTCGATCAGCCCGGCGATCCGGCCACCGGAGAGACGCACCTCGCGCAGATACGCTTCCAGGCGCTCGGCATCCGCCCGGTCGAAGCGGTCGGAGAGCATCATGTCGGTGAGGCTGAGGATCGCGTTGAGCGAGGGGCGGATCTCGCGGCTGACGCGGGCGAGCGCGTTGGCCCTCCAGGAGGCTTCCGCCTCTGTCTCGCTCCGCGGCGCGGGTTGGCCGACGGAAGCGGCCGGAGGCGCGGTGTCCTCGTCGCGGATCTCGCGCAGGCTGGCGCAGTAGCCCGGCGCGTCCTCGCCCAGCAGCCGGGCGATGCGCAGGCGCAGGGCCGCCGCCCCGGTGCGCGGCGTGACGCCGTGGATCTCGCTCGCACCCGAGCGCCGGGAATTGGTGACCGCGGTCTCGAGGGCCGACAGGCTCTCGGGCGCGAAGAGATCGGCGAAGCGCCCGCCCACGACCTCCTTGGGATGGGCGTGAACGAGTTCGGCCGCGCTCGGATTCAAGCCCACGACCCGGCCCTCGGCGTCGAGGGTGACGACTCCCTCCTCCAGGCTGTCCAGCACCTTCTCCGCCCGCAGCCGCGCGGCATTGGGCGGCACGGCGGGAATCTGACCCGCTCCGGCGGCCGGCATCGCCCGCGCGAGGCAGATCTCGGCCGGCGCACCCTCCCAGACGAGACCGGCCCGATCGACCAGGAGCGCCACCGTGCCTCCCTCGGGCCGGGCGAAGGGGACCGGCCCGACGATCTCACGGTCCCTCGGCGGGAGGCCGCGGAAGAGGTGGGCGAGACCGGCCTGACGCAGGGCCGGCAGGTCCGTGTAGCCGGTGAGGCCGAGGAAGGTGCGGCTGGCGAACAGTATCTCGCTTCCGCGGTAGACCAGGACTCCGACCGGCAGGCTTTCGAGCAGCTCCGTCAGGGCCGCCTGGGCCCGGGCCTCGGTCTCCGCGAGCCGGGACGGCGGCGTCGGGAACGGCATGACGGAGTTTTTCGCCGCGGCCTCGGGCTGCGCGGAGACCGGCGCCGCGTCCTCGGCCGCCTCGTCGGGCGCGAACCGCAAGCCGAGGATGCGCGCCACCTCGCGGAAGGCCGCATGCTCGTTCACCGACAGGCCGGCGTCCGGCTCCGGCTCGCGGACGGGCTCCACCTCCGGCCCGTCGTCGGGTGCGGGCTCCTCGTGCGCGATCGTCCGCGGGCGCCGCTCGCCGAGAATCGCGAAACCGCCGAACCCGGAGAAATCCTCCGTCGCGCGACCGGACGGAGCACCGGAGATTTCGAGGTCGTGCTCGTAGGACCGCCCGTGCACCACGAGCGGCAGGGCGCGGAAGGTGCGGCGGGCCGAGAGCGCCTCCGTCAGGTCCGCACCCTCGATCACGCCGTCGGCGGCGAGCAGCGCCCAGGGCCGGCCGAGCAGGGCCTCGGCAAGGTCGGGATGGGTGCGCGAGATGTGCGTCAGCACGCCCCCGGCGTCGCTGCGCCAGATCAGGCGCACCGGCAGATCCCCCGTCTCCGCGGCCGGCTCCGGCATCGGATCGGGCTTCGGGGCCTCCGGCACGACGTCCGAGGAGACCACCGCCTCGGGCGCCGGATCGACTTTCGCCAACGCGGTCTCGAACGGCCGCAGGGCCGGCAAGGCGCCGATCGGTGCGAGGAGGAGGACGGGATCGCCCGGCGCGATCTCGACGCGCGCGGCGAGGGCGACCACCGGCGGGGCGACACCGCGGGGATCGAGGCGCAGGCGAACCATGCGCGGCCGCGCGTCGAGAGTGCCGGCACGACCGATCTGCGCCGACAGCCGCAGAGCGGGCAGGATGTACCCTTCGGAATCGGCGACCCCCGCCCGCAGCGACAGAGCCGCGCCGTCGGCATGGAGAATCCGCTCGGCAGCGCCGTCGAGGACGAGCAGCGCACCGCCCTCGCGGACGAGATGCGCCGTCGAGGCATCGCTGCGCCAGCGCGCCAGGGCAGCACGGAGGGCCGAATCGTCCTCGAGAGAAGAACCCTGCGCTGCGCGGTCCGACATCCGAACCCTGGTCATGAGCCCCTTCACAGCCCTGTCGACGGTCGGTCGGGGCATGAACACACAGTTCCTCTGTAACTTACCCGCCGACGGACGTGGACACTGAAAGCCGCCGACACACGTTTATCAACTGGTAACCTTAATCGGCCCCCCAGGGGTGGAAAAAGTGTCGCCCCCGCGCTATTGTGCATTGCACATTGTGCGCCGCACAAGAGCGTTCCGTGTGAGACAGAGGAGACAGACATGAGCAGCACCCCCAACTACGAGATCCCGACCGAGATGCGCGACTTCGCCGAGAAGAGCGTCGAGCAGGCTCGCAAGGCGTTCGACTCCTTCATCGGCGCCGCCCGCCGCACCGCCGACACGGTCCAGGGATCGACGGACCTCGCCCGCAGCAACGCCACCAGCATCTCCGCCCGCGGCTTCGAGTACGCCGAGCAGAACGTCAACGCCGCGTTCGACCTCGCGCAGAAGCTCGTGCGTGCCCGCGACGTCCAGGAGGCGATGCAGCATCAGGCGGAGTTCGTGCGCGCGCAGTTCGCGGCGATCCAGGCGCAGGCCAAAGAGTTCGGCGGTCTCGCCCAGAGCGCGTTTCAGCAGAGCGCCGAGAACGCCAAGAGCGCGATGCAGCAGGGTGCTGCGGAAGCCCGCCAGGCCTACGAGCAGGGCGTCGAGACCGCCCGCGAGAACGCCAACGACGCCCAAAAGGCGACCTCGTAAGCCATCGTCCGGGCCTAGGCCCGAACCATCCCGCCTCAGACGGCCCGCTCCGCCCGGAGCGGGCCGTTCGCGCATCGTCCGGTCTTGTCCTGGCTCGACTCGCCTCTTTTCCGCCGCCCGGACACCGCAAGGCTCGCGGCCGTGCCGTCTCCGAGTGGACGGCCCAGCGGAGATCCTGGAGACGATGCGTTCGGTTCGCACCCTCGGCCTCGCGGCCCTGGCCGCCATCGCGGTCGGAAGCCTCACGCCCGCGCACGCACAATACTACGACGACGGCTACGACGCGCCGCCGCGCGCCCGCGTGTATCGCGACGGGGGCGGCCCGCCGCCTTCGCGTCGCGCCATGGGCCTCAATTGCGACGCCGTGCAGTCGGGGATCAGCGGCCTGCAGCCGTTTTCCTGCCCGCTTCCCGGTCCGCGCCCTCTGGGAGCCCGCTGCTTCTGCGACATGCCGGTCTCGTTCCTGAACGGCCCGCAGACGGCGGTCGGCCGCGTCGCGCCCTGATCGGCGACGCTCTGGTTCGAGCCGAGATGAGAAGGGGGGGGGGGGGGGGGGGGGCCCGCGGCCGGGGGGGGGGGGGGGGGGGGGGGGGGGGGGCCGCCCCCCCCCCGGCCGGGGGGGGGGGGGGGGCCCGCCCCGCCCGGGGGGGGGGGGGGGGCGCGCGGGGGGGGGGGGGGGGGGCGCGGGGC